>JAAUPE010000017.1 GCA_012034595.1 Calothrix sp. CSU_2_0
TGTGCTTTGATACCTTCCTTCTCCCATTTGAAGTGGATGTTTGAGTGGTTTATTCGACACACTACTTTTGACTTTACCACTCTTCAGATGTACGGAGCTTGTTCAAAATTCAAATAGGATTCCTATATAACGGAAATAGTAATGTTCAAGGAAGCGGTGAAGTCACTGTTGATAGTTGCGGACGTGCCAGAATGTTTGCTTTATTCATTTATGGTGTGGGCTTTATACCAACTAGCTACACAATTACTGCACCAACAACAATTGTCGAAAAACATTTAGGAATCGAAGTTGCACGTTACCAAATTCAACCAAGTCAAATTCAACGAAATGTTAATTTCAATCTAACTTGCTCTTAAATTTTTGTATATGGTATGAATAGCGATCGCTCAATCCCAGATTTTTCACTACATTTCTCAAAGCCTTATAAAACTACCATACTGTTGAAGTAATGGAGTCCATTGGTATAAAATCAGCACTTATTATGCAGATGATCGTTAGTGTTTTTGCACTGTTTTTGTGTATGCTTGAACATCGAAGCTAGACCTAAAGAGCCAAAAACTAGTAAACCCAAAATAGAATTGGGTTCGGGAATGGCAGTATAATAGGCGCTTACCCGAATTGGACCATCTTGATCGGCTGGTGGAGGTGCTGTTGGTGGAATAATCCCACCACCTGGTTTGAGATTGGGTTGGGTAACAAATTGATTGAAAAACACAGTTCCGTCCGGTATCACACCTCCGCTAAAAGTGATGAGGTTATCTTTGACGACAACATTTTTAAATATATCCGTAAGATCATCCGTATTAGAAAAGCCAATCTTCCCATCTCCGTCTACATCTCCCCACTGCACCAACTCATTATTAAACGCAGGAGTAGAATTTGGATTGCTATAAGTAAGCGTTTTCAAGTCGAAGACAAAACTCCCCATATCCTTTCCAGTCGCATTAAGCAAGTTGTTTGCGTTATCTGGAACACCGTATTCCACTACTTGCCCTGGTTGTAATTCTGACCCCAGCTTTCTTGGGTTTTTTGTTTTGATTATGTTTTCATTCCTTGTTGTCACAATGGGTTCAACCAAGATGGCAGCACTTACTTGCTCCAAAGGCAAAACACTAATTATTGCTGCCCCAAAAACAGAAAATGCAATTTTGAATTTTTTGTTAACAAAATCTTCATAAATTACCATGTAATTTCAAAAAATTACTCAAGCTAAATGTTTAGCAATATTAGTAATAATACTGAAGAGTGACACCTCTGCCATAGTGTCTTTGTACTATGAGATGAGAAAAAATACATTTGCTCAACTGAATAAGCCTTGCAAAAATAACTTGCACTGTTGATGGGGAAGTTAAGCTCACAAGTTGTTTCAGATTAAATGCGTTTACGAAAAAAATAGCATTCAAATCTCCGCATCCTTCACACTCAAAACCAACAATTTCAATTCAAATAAACTTCTTCGCATTTTCGCCCAATCTTGATAGGTTTGGGCTTTTTGATTATCCAACGAATTCAACCTCGATAAATAACTTTCCGTATCACTATTACCCCTGGTATATCTCAACTCAAATACCTTAAATTGGTCAATTGCCCTCGATGCCACAACTTGCGAAGTCTGAAAACTGGTTTTTGCTTCATCAAATCGAATCAACGCTGCTGCAACTTTTTCTCGTATCTCATCAGCCAACTTTGCCCGTCCCCGTTGTAATTCAGCCACCTTTATCTGTAAATCTGAAATTGCGATCGCATTCCGTTGAGCATCAGCATTTCCCCCTTGGCTACCCTCGAATAATGGGATACCAATAACTCGTAGCAGTCCATTAAGTATAGAAGTATCACCACGAATTACAGATGCAATATTGTCGATTAATCCAGTTCCCGCAGGTTGACGTTGCCCTGGGTTTACAGTTGGTCCGAGTAGATATTGTAATGCAGGAGTGAGAACACCAAGCCGAATTGATTTTTTGTTTTGCGCTTTGGCTGCATTAATTTTCTCGTTAGCTTCAGCAATCCGGGTATCGAGTTCTCTTAATAATGGTGATTGGGTTACAGCTTTTGATTGCAATTGTTCCAAGCAAGTAGCCGATGTTTCCAGACAGGATAAACCACCACGCATAATCCGCCACATATCCTCACTAAATTGCTGCTGAATTAATTTATCGATATCGGGTTTAACAAAAGGGTTTTGTTCGGTTTTGGGTACTACTGAGTCTGATTGTTCTTCCGCTTGTTGTTGGTCTTCAGTTGTACTAAATTCATCACTGTTTTCTGGTACAGGTGTTGATTCTGGTGTTGGTGCTGAATTAGCCTCTGGTGGTGGAACTGGTACTGGTACGGGTGATTTTACTGGTGGTGCAACTGGTACAGGTAGGGGTTTAGTTTGTGCTGTTACTTCTGGGGTTAGGTTTAGATTTAGGAATAGAGCTAATAGTAACAATTGTTTGATATTTGCCATTGTTGCCAGTCCAGTTTTTAATTCTCCTGATATATCCATTTCGAGGCGATCGCACTGCCGGAATTAGTGCTAGTTTGTCATCGATGCTACTCAGTGAAAGATTGAGTTGCGCTAGTTGATAATCGCGATCGCGTAAACTTTGGGCATATTGTGCCTGCTGTTGCGAGTACGATTGTTGCGATTGGTTTTGTTGTTCAATTCGTTGCACAGACTCAATCGAGGCTTTGTACTCCACCAGTTTGCGGTTAGATTTAGCAGTCGAGAGTCTCGAATTCGCCATGTTTAATTCTGACCTTGCCAACTGCACCGCAATTTGCAGATTTTGTAATTCCTGCTGCTGCATCACCGCACTGGCATTAAGTTTTGCCCGTTCCCGCTCCAATGCCGCCAAAGCTTGTTCCAATTCCGATTGCAATTGAGCGAGTTTGGCAGTTTCATGGCGAATTACTGGTACTTCCAATTTCATATCCCGCATACTTCGCAGTAATTCTTCTTGCTCGTTGACTTTCTCTTGTGCTTGTCTGAGTGCTGCCTCCGACTTTTCAGCTTCAGCGCGTTTTTCAGGATTATCGGTTTGTAATAATTGCGATCGCATAGCCAAAATCGATTGTGCCTGTTGCAGTTTGAGTTGTGATTGGGCAATACTACTTTCTTCAATGGCAAATTCCGGTGGTGGTAATTGAACCATTGGTGGTGCTTCGGTGGGTTTTATTGGTGTGGGAATCGGTTTAGATTTGAGATTATCGATTTGCAAAACTACCGACTGACGCTGTTTTTTGAGTCTTTCCCGTTCGATAGAATTATCGGCAATAATTTGCCCAATTCTAATTTCTTCCCCTTCCTTCACCTTTAGGTGCGACGGGTCATCAACGGTAATAGTTAACCTTAATAATGGTTGGGGTTTAGGTTTGACTCCCATTTGCCCATCTGGTTGCCCTTTCACTCCAGTTTGAGCAATTGCAATCGCATTGGGTTGAGAAATACTGACATTGCTACTTGAATTTTGACTAGCGATCGCATTATTTTTAGGAATACTCGCATTAATCCCACTCAACTTAGGTACAAACAAACCCAATGCAGCCATTCCCAAACATATACATATAGCTAATTTATACTCGTTCATAATATGGTTTAATCTTACATTTTTGACCCTCAGTACCCATCCGCACCAAGGCTTCCAACGGTTGCAACCCAGCCACTATATTTTCAGCAAACCTAAATCTACGAGATACCCTTTTTACTTCAGTTTGGTCGATTGCCAGTACAATTTTCGTACTAGAATTAGCGATCGCCTCATCTGATATTTCCGCATCTCGCTGTGATGCCAATACCGCACATAAACCGTACTTACGTCCATCACCAAGGATGATTTTTATACTTCGAGAATTTTTAACTTCCTTCGCTTCATCGATAAACACAAAGCTGCGCGGGGTTTTGTCTGACATTTCCCCCAGAATTCTGTGGGAATCCATTAGTTGTTTAGTCAATGCCTCAGCTGCGATCGCACTTAATCCCGGTACTTTTCCCAATGCCGATAAATCAAAGCGAATAATGGCATGGTCGAGCGATGGTTGAAGTTTGTCGAATATTCCGTACTGAAATGTCGCTGCAAGTTTGAGTTGCAGTTTCACCGATTCTTTGCAGCCATCCTCAACCCTGGCTTCAATTTCCTTGCGGACATCAGCAAAAGTTGGTGGTTCAAGCGTCCAAGTATTAAAGTCATCCTGCACAATTCCCTTCATTCCATAGCAACTATTAAGAATAGAAATAACCAAACCTTCTTGGTTAGCACCAAGTACCAAGGCTTTTTTGAAAATAGCAGCAACTGCGATCGCTTGCAGATTCGGTCCACCTCCTTTGGTATCCAAATCAACCACCAACGGGTTAATGCCATGAGGTGATTCCATATCAAGCGGATAACAAACCTCACCAGGTAACTCTAAATCACCATGAAAATCGATAATCACTATTTTGACTTGGGGAAATACTTGGGGCAGTTCGTGGGCGATCGCTTTCAGTGTTTGTGTCTTCCCACTCCCCGATGCACCAATCAAAACAACATGTCCATTGGGTAGTGTGGCAGGATTCCAAACAACGTTATCCCCCAACAAAATCCCCTTCGTTATTGCAGCATCTTCCTTCTTAATCGAATTGGGCTTTAAAATCGCTTGTGGTAGTGGTTTGGGCATTAATAATCCTTATTTGTAAATTACCTGTGGCAAATTGTTCACCGAGTTTTTCCATTACCCGTGCCAGTGGTGCAGCTTCCAAATTCACCGATTCACCAGACACTCTCATATAGGGAAATTGATAGGGGTCTTGCTCCCGTTTAATACTCTCCGCATCATCCACACTCAACTGACCGCTCACAAACACCATTGCCCCAACTCGGTTAAATGGCGTTAAAATTTCCGCTAACTGTTCTTCTTCCAAACTCACCGATTCAATGTTGGTAATGGCGGCTTTACCCACATCTGCCGTAATCCGTTCGGTAATGATTTGCGAACCCGCTTCTGTCCCAACTTTATAAATCTCACCTTTCGATGACTGCACAATAAACCCCGCACCGTGGGTCTGAATTATCAAATAATCCCCCTCCACTTTCGAGCGATCGCCCCCACGTACCCCTTTAATCTGCGCTTTAATCAAGTTGGTTGCACCCGATTCGTTATAGATGGTTTCAACCCCCGACGAACTAGCTATCAATCGATTAAATTGCGTCAACATCCCCCCACTATTGTTAATGTTGAACACTGCCAAAGCCACTGCCATCAACACTATCAACACAAAATATTCGGCATTACTCCCAGTCCTCAATCTAAAATTCCGATTCCCCGGACACACGCACTTTACCTTTGCGGGAAAGAACATCTGTACTCCCCCACGAGTAAAGGCATCGGCAAACCAACCAAAGAAGTAACCAACATTGATAGCGTGAACCAAGTTAATAAAACTCGGTTGAAATAGCGCCATTCCATAGGATGCGATCGCAATTAATAATGATGCCAGCAAACTATGGGTGCAACTGCGATGGGGCATTCTTTGCTCTAGATATCGGCTTACCCAAGGAAAAACCTGTCCTGCTGGGGATATCGATATATCTATATCTGGCAACAAACCTGCGATCGCACCTGTAATGATGATGGTGGGGCTGGCTGTGCCTAAAAATAAACTCGTTGCCGTGCCACTAATCAATAAATGCGATACCCCCAACATTACTTAATCCTCCCCCATATATTCAATCCCCAATCCCCAATCCCCCATGCCCCATGCCCCATGCCCAATGCCCAATGCCCAATGCCCGAAATCACTTAATCCTCCGATTTTCACGGGGCAAAGCATAAAGCAATCGTGCCAATCCCAAAAATATCGCAGCCGCAATTCCCCCAAAAATGTACATGGCTCGATTGTTAGTTCCCAACCCAATAAACCGCATCACCACAAACACAATCCCCACCAACAAAATCAACGGTGTAATGTCAAAATATCTGTCATGGTCAGCCCCCTCAACCTCCAATCCCAGATATTCCTCCTCAATTGCTCTTTGTGCCAACATCGGATTTCCACCCGCACGTTCTTGTAACTTCGATAAATCCGAAGGTTTCAAATTTATCCCCCGTTCTAATGCTGCTTGTTCCATCAATTCTCGAATCGCATACTCCGGTAATGGCTGCAACTCAATCCTGGGAATATTAATGAAAATATCGGTTCTCGGTGGGTTTATCGCCAGCAACAACATCGGTACATTGATTTTCCGCAACTGCTTCAACCACATCCGAAATTTAGCCTCGCAAACCTGCACATCATCAATCACCAAAAACCCCGTGTTGCTCTCGAAGTAATTTGCGATCGCCCGTTTCAATTGGTCGGCACTCAGCGCTTTTCCTTCCAAGCTTTGGGTTTCTACCCCCAGTTGATAGGCTATTTCTAGCAACATCTGCTTGGGTGATGTCGGTTCGATATGTGCCACCACAAACCCATCAAGAAGCAGTCTCTCCACCACTACCGAAGCTAGTACAGATTTACCACAGCCTTCTTCACCAGCGATTAACAGTGAACCAGAAGCTAGGAGTGAGGCAATAATCCGGTTTAACTCGGTTTGGCGGTAAATTCTAAAGTCAGTTACAACTTCAGTACTAACGGTTTGGGTACTAACGGTTGGAACTTCATCTGTTTGGTGTTGTACTGGTGTTGGTTCCATTTGTAAACTTGCTTGTACAGTTGGATTTGCCCTACGTTTAAACCTAACTGCCAATCCCCCAATCGCGATCGCAATAACCAAGGAAATTGGTGACACTCCATTAATTGCGATCGCTATACTCACCAACACCATCCCTACCCAATTTAAGCCGCCACTACCCCAGGCTTTTTGGCGAAGTTTACTAGCGCGTTGGCGTATGCGAAAGGGTCAACTCCTGGAACCTCGGCTGATTGTTGAATCTTTGCCTTCAATTCCTCCGGTAACATATCTGGGTTCTCAATAAACTGTTGCGCCAACATATTCTCGGCAATCAATATTCCCGCAGCTTTGTTCTGGGCATTGTTCAATACCTGTTCTCCCAGTGTCCTCATCTGCGATACTTCATGCGATCGTACAGTTTCCACCGACTCATCGGTTGATACATTCAATGCCTGCTCCGAAGATACGGTTATTGCACTCGTCCCTTGGTTATCTTCGTTGACTGTCACTGTCTGCTGCTGCTTATCTTCGTTACCATCAACTACTGTCTGGTGTATTTCCTCAGCCACGGGTCCCGACGGTTCCGGTATCGGGTAGCCTTCCATCCGTCCGGTAGCCTTGATGTGTTCGTGCAGTCCATCCATGTGCGCTGCTTGTCTGCCATCCAGATAAGCCTTGTTCTTTATCTTGTATGTCGTTATCTGCAAGTACCTCATCCGACCATACAGTGGGTCACGACCTATGCCATATTTTTTTAAAAATTCTGATATGGGAATTTTAGAAAAAATATCGACATTTTGACTGTCGGCTACCGTACTGTCTGGTGTCGGCTGTTTACTGTCTGCCATACAGTCGGGTGTAGTTTGTTTACTGTCTGCCATACAGTCAGGTGTAGTTTGTTTATTGTCGGGTGAACTGTCTGCCACTACAGCACAATTTTGTACCGGATTGTCGGGTATAGTTTGGTCATTATCTGGTAAACTGTCTGCCGTATTTGTATTAGTTGATTGCAGATTGTCTGGTGAAGTAGTTGTGTTTGTTACCGTACTGTCTGCCGATGATGATTGATGATTTTTTGTACTGTCTGCCATAAAGTTAAGATTAGTTTGTGGTTATAAGTTTATTGTCTGGCATAGATTATGCTAGTCAGTACCGTACAATTACTGATTGTCTGGCGGATACTTCTATTAAGTTTTATTTGTTTGGTAATAATGAGATTTATTGTTAGTTTTAATCATAAAAATAGATAATATAAAATAAATTTGTAATGAGTTTTTATTATTAATTAATGTTGAATATAAAGTATTAGGTGATACTGGATTGTTTAAGTATGGAAATGTAGGTTTGGTAGGGGTCTATTTGTGGTTAGTACAAAATTATGTCGGTATATGTGTATACAGCGATATAAAGTAGTGAAAAGTTTTACGAAGGTTTTTGAGTTTATCCTGTGTTTTGGGAATGAATAAACTGGCTGCTTAGTAGTCCACCAACCTAAAAATAAAGGGTTCGTAACTGCGCTACTCTGCGAGAAGTCTACGCTCGTCTAAAGCGCTTTATTAAGGCTAGAGCTTTACTACAAACCCAGCAAGTTTGCCTTGGTGAACTACTAGTCACTGCAAACTGGTAGTAATTGAGAATAAATTCGTTGGAATCACCTCAATTATTTTTTATTATTCGGTAATACATTTTTTCATTAAAATGCTAAATAGTGAAGTTAAAAACTTTATTTACAAAAGTAATTTTTGATTTCAACAAATATCAGAACTTCTGCAACTGGCACAATTACTTTTGGTGCGTCTTAAATATTAATTAATATCAAACCGGGTAAATGTACATAGTTGAAATACACGATAAGTCTTATCGGACTTATGGATTAAGTAGGGGGTTTTGCTGTTCGTGTGGGTAATCAACTGGATTTGATATAAAGTAACAATTGCTATGTAGGTTTCGCTGAAACTGGAAAACTTAGCCGATAAAACAGGTCAAACTATTTATAAAATCAAGCACAACTTACTTTCTAATTATCTAATTCAGTAACTAAAATATTCAGACGTTTATATGTGTTTGGTCTGATTTAAATTACCGCGTAGTGTGGTGAAGTCCTACCTATATTTTGTGCCAGTTGCATAAGTTCTGCAAATATCAAGCAAATCATATTTTTTAGAATTATAATTATATAAATGCATCTAACTACCACCGCAGGCGTGTAAATAAACTAACCATCTATGTATTCCTGAAAGCCTTGCGAATAGACAATGTTTGCGTTCTGTATTCTTCTAAAGTGCGTGATTGTAGGCGTTTGGACTATTCCAGACCGTGAGCGATCGCAATTTATAAACGAGAAATTTTAATGTTATTTATTGCATCTATCTGGATGAAACTTGCATTGACTTTACAGTTGATACGGGCTGATTGGTCATCACTGCATTAGCTGATAATTGCAAGCGTTGTCACAATTTGATGGGATGACACCACTAAATTATCAAAGAGGAAGAGCTTGCTATACAATGCCCGACTAAGGGGAGAACGGCAAGGAAGTAATGTCATAACCGAGTCATAACAAATATTAATTATACAGCAAAGTGATTACTAATAGAGGTAGAGCGTATATTCGGATATTTTGCAATCCTTTTTTAGTACCGTCAGTTGGCGTATATTCTTAGTCTATAAAGTAGGGCATATTGCAGTGTTATACCCCAAGTATCCATTCAAGGAGATAACTTTAATGAGTAGTCGATGCCGAGTACCCCAAACACTAACAACGAAGGAGGTCTATTTTGCCAATCGGGAATATTAAGTTCTTGCTACCCAACCCCATGTTGGACATTTTCATAAATAGAAGTCACCTAACCCGCCAAGACCAAGTGACTTCTAAAAACATAGTTCACTCACATGAGCAATACTCACATGAATAAATCTAAATCTAGTTTTTTCCAGCGTAACACGAATCGACTAAAGAGTGCTTTCCCTTTTGTATCAAAGGGTTTCAGCATTGGTATCGGACTTTGGGTTGCATGGATGGTTTGCTTTAATCACAACCCAGAAGCGACTGGTGCTTTGCCAATAGCCTACTTTTTCTTGAAGCTTCCAAAACAAATCCTACGTCAAATAAAGATGAAGATAAGTTGACCATACCAAGAGAAAAGCTGCAATAGTTTAGGCTAAGAATTGCGATGCCCTTGGCGACCACAAAGTGGTATCGCGTTTACTTTTTGCTCGTAATATTCGACTGAATTTAGGATGCGATCGCATCCTAAATTATGATTCTTGGCATCAGCATAAGCACTTATACAATCACTAGTCAATTCAGAAGTAAGTCACACTATGATTACGTGAAAATGCGAGTGACACTGCTGTATTGTTCAGGTTATTGTGGCGATGTCAGTCAAATGACGTTTTTTTTAACACATCTGTAGTTCTGTTGACAAGGAGAAAATAACTAGTTTCTTATGAAGGTTTTAATAAGACCAACTCAGGCAGGAAGTATCAATCAGTTTAAAACCTACCCAGTCGTTCGCAGCGTCCAGGTAGGCTTTGTAACAAAGTTTGATTTTGGATTCATCCACACGTACCTAGAGAGATTTACTCTCAAAATCTACTCGGTAGTTCGCAGCTACCACGCAAATTATTCAGTACAAATTACCCGTAGGAGGGGTTTTTATGGACAAACAGCTTAAAGCTAACACACAAGTTCAGAACGAGAATACAGTAATAACTCATTCTGATGGAAATTTCAATGCTGTTGACAATAACAATTCTATCGTTATTGCCGCAACTATTCCTCTTGATACTTATTCGTCTCCTAACAACCGCTATCATATTGCATCCCAGTGGTTTCGAGAGCGTTCTCGTCAAGCCAAACTTAGCTTTAATGTTGCTGTTAGTTTGGCAGGGGCAACTACCATGCTGAGTCTCACATTTGCTGTGTCAGTATGTATGGGTAAGATTTCCGAAGCAACCGCAGCAGCCGGATTGGGTTTAACATCAGGGGCAGTAAGTGCTTACTGCTTCAAGCTTTCGGATGATGCAAACAAAAGATTAGATGCAGCTGCTAAAGAACTTCTGGAAGAATAGCGATCGTTAAGCTTTGCTTATTGCCTTTGACGTATTGCACAAAGCTATTGTTCGAGTGTTAGTTGCTTTTCTTCTGTGACTAACACCGCAATAGTTTTGTTACAAACTGAGTAACCGATAAGGGCATAGATATATTCTGCACTCTTTTTTTATGAAGTGCGATCGCATAAAAGTAAAACTCGCTAAGTACAGCATTTCGTAAATCCGTGACGAAATAAGTGGCTAGATACCCTAAACTTTACTTTAGTTTTGACATAAAAGATTGAGCAGTACAAAAATAGTGATACTGCTAATTTGTGTGTGATTTTTGGCGTTGCATAAATGCGGGATGAATTAGTGGTTGAAACTATTAATAATTCGTTCCAAATAGGGCGCAATTATCCCATGATTCAGCAACGTCTGATTTTTTAGTTGACAGCCGAGGGAATAGGAAACAAAAATATGAATCTATCTGACTTGAAAAAAAGCAGAAGGCAGACGGGAGAAGGAAAAAAAGTTTTTTTCATCTGTTCTGGTGCATGTCAGTTCATGATGGCTACTTAGTTCGCAATAATGACTTAAGTATCAAGCTAATAACCCCTACATTATACATCAGGGTCATCAGTATAATTCCTGGTTTTTTGGAAAATTTGAAAAATTAAATACCCAATGCTTCTAGATACTAACAACAAGTGGATGTTACAACATAACGGGCAAGCTAAGACCCTATGAATACTACCCAGCAGTCGATACCAGCAGCTACGCGAACACCCAAGAGGAAGTGGTATGCTGCAATGCCCTTGGGGGCATCGCACTCCCTCACTTGTACTTGCTGAAGTGATGTCGATATATTAGATATGAAAAATTATCTCAGTTCCTAAATTACCTACAAAGATAATCAGTATAATTCCTGAGTAGTTGAAAAATTTTTCAAATTAAATTTGTAATGTTTTCAAGGCTTAGAAAGCTCTGGATTTGCAAGCCTTCTGTTTTTTTATTATGCAAAAAATATTACTAACCGAACTATTGCGGGTTCGGTAATCATCCTATCTCGCTAGCAAAAGCGCAAAGCATTGGTGGAATTGTATATCTGAAAGACAAGCGATGTTCCCTGGAGTGCCCATCCAATTAATCCTCGACATAGCAAACAGGTCTATCCCCACTCACGCGGTTATATGCCGATCGCTTGCCACATTGCCTACCAGCGCGATCGCGGTCATAGGGACACTGACATTGACCGTCGCTTGTAGCCTGACGGGCTGGAGTGGTTTTACCCCGACGAAAATCCCAAGGCATCACGGGTTTGGCTTGATTCCAAAAGCCGAGTTTGCGCTTTTTCGCAGCAGCTTCGGCTTGCTCGAATTGTTTTGCGGTGGCAGCACAGCCATTAAAGTATTGCCTATAAATCACGGCTGCACCTTCTTTTACCAATTGCAAATTAACGGATTGTTTACCCAAGTATACTTCTGCGACCATTCGCCCGTAGCGATCGCGGGTTATCTCTCGAATTTGCACTGATTTACCAGGTGGCAGCAATTGCTTGAGTCTGTCTCTCGATTTTGTACCCCAGGGCTGTTGTTTAATTTCGGGTGCATCGATGCAACCCAGACGCACGGTGGTTGGTGCATAAGATATTTCGAGAATATCAGTGTTGGGATTATTTGCTGGCTTGGTTGCTGAAAATTCGACTCGAATTGTGTCACCATCACCTACACTAATTACTTTGGCGGTAGTAGTTTGGGCATTAGCAGGAGTTGCGGTAAATAATAGTGCGATCGCAGTAACTATAGCGATTTTGTTCATAATTTTAAATGACATGACAAGTAACAATTAACTTAATTTGATTTCCCGTCACTACCTAAATATTCCCGATAACCGCAAATTTTTTCATCGCGCACATCAAAGGAAATAGCGATACGGTTTTTGTAAGGTTGTCCCCGCATCATTCCTTCATCACGAAACTCAAATACAACTGTTGTCTCACTACTAGTAACTCTTTCTAGAGTTGTTAACTTAATAGTTTGACCAAACACTTCTGTAACATATTGAAAAAAATCTTTTGCTCGTTCTTTTCCAACATTTAAACCGTGGTATTTACCAATAGGAAACCAAAAAGTAAAGTCATCTGCCAGTATATTTAAAAGTGGGTTCCAATCACTTGTTTCAAAACCATACATTAAATTGTCAAATGCTTGTTTCGCTACTTTTAATGTCTTTTCTTTTTCTTGTGTCATAGGTTCTGATTCTCGTACATCCATCGTGACAACAATATTGACTGTAAGGTGATAGTTGAGTTAAATAACAACCAAATGCTATGAATACAACTTACCTGACTCTAATTCATCAAGATATATAAATTCAGGAGCTTTAACTCCTGCTTCTTCTCTAATTTTGACTAGTTGAGGTGACTCAAAAAACTTTCTTGCATCTGTTATTGATGTCCAAGCTGAGAAATGAACTATTTTATTGGGTTCATTTTCATACTTTAAGACTTGATAGATTCTCTCACCAGCTTCTTTGCGGATACCAGCAGCATTATCAAATATTTTTTTCCAAGCTTCATAATCGGAAACCTCATGGATTATTAGTACATATTGCATAGCAATATCACAAACGAGATAATTTTCATTTTTCATCACCATATTGGTTCACTTACATCAACTTACGTCATCTACCATCAAAGCATCCAATTGAGCCAATAACTTTTCTACCTTTACCTTTTTCTTCGGGTCTTCCCAAACCTTTGATTGCTTCAACTTGCGGAATGTATTATCAACCTGGTCTTTGATTGATAGGCTTTCTGGTTTAACTTGCTGTTCGATTTCCTTTATCTTGCGCTTGATATCGTTCAGCGAGAGATTATAAGCTAAAGCATCCTCTAAAATTTCCTTTCGTTTTTGCTCATCCTTGACTCCTGCGATCGCACGGGCTTTGGTATATTCCAATTTCCCATCTCGCAGTACCTCCATTACGTCTTGAGGTAAGTTGAGCAAAGGCAGACGGTTTTTGACAAACGACTCCCAACTCATCCGTCCTAATGATGCAAACAACTCCTTAATTGTCTTAGTTTCACTTTGAGACATAACGTTATGTCTCACCTCGGAATCTTCACCATAGCGATCGCATACGTTACGCATTTTGTTGAGTTGGCTTGTTACTTCGTTCCTGTCCCATTCGAGTTGTAATGCTAGTAGTTCCAATATTCCTTCGGTTTCTTCAATTGGGTTGAGGTCTTCACGCTGGAGGTTTTCAACTATTTTCACCTTGGATGTAGTAACATCATCCATTTCGCGAATAACCACGGGCACTTCGGTTAGTCCTGCCAATTGTGCTGCTTTATAACGGCGTTCCCCTGCGACTAGTTCATAATTTCCCCCAGTTACCGGACGCACCAAAAGGGGTTCGAGTATACCCAGTTCTTTAATCGAGTGTGATAGTTCTTCAAGCTTTTGAGGGTCGAAGTAACGCCGGGGTTGGGATGGGGGCAGTTGAATTAAATCAATGCAAATGGTGTGGGTTACGTGGCTGATTTGTTCTATCCGCTTAGATTCTGCTTCCAAGCAATTGATAATTACATGATTTTCAGTATCCAAAAACTTTAGAGCCTCTCGAAGTGAGTCAGTCTGTTGATGGATTGCTGTATGAATTACACGGTTTAGGGCTTGCGAGCTTTCAATATAAGCTTTAACTACGTCAGAAAATTGATTTGAGCTATCGAAGCTTTCTTTAACTGAATTTTGAGCAGTAGTTATCCAGTTAAAAACCCATTTACTAACCAACACGGCAAACTCTGGGCTGCACCATTGACCACAATTGATAGCTACTTGAGGGTGTCCCCATGTGCCTTGTGCCACTTTGTTATTACCGCCTTTATGTACTTGAACAAGACCATTTTTACCCGATACGGGAATTCCCGTATCGGTAGAAAGCTTTTCTATAAAGGCTTTTGCCGTACTAAGCCTTAAATAGTCGTTAAGTTTTTTGTTTGATGCTTGAGCCATTTTCGTGAGGTTGATATAGCCATCCTCATGACGTTGCCCAATCTGCAAATCGTTAACTTTGTGAAGTATTATGTTCATGTGCGTTAGCTCTATAACGTACTACCCCTGGGGATTCGGCTGTTGACGCAGCCACCCGCGAGGGGTTTTTATCATTTTAATATAAATATATTCACAATTATCGATTTATTAGCCCTTATTTTGCAGTTGTTTCTTCATCCAAAAGCTGCTTAATTTGGTTGAGTAATTTCTCTAAAGTTTTTTGCTTTTTAGGGTTTTCCCAAATTTTTGAGGTTCCTAATTTTTTGCTTAATTCTTTGTATTCAGATTTAAGAGGTGGGGGTGAATATGTTCGCTGATATTTTTTAACAAGCGCTTTAATTTCTTCTAAAGAGAGACTATTGTTAATTGCTTCGGAAAGTATGTCTTGGCGTTCGCTTGTTTGTTTGACTTGTGCGATCGCACGAGCTTTGGTATATTCAATTTTCCCATCACGCAGTAATGCGAGAATGTCTTTAGGGAGATTGAGTAAAGGAAGTCGATTGCGGACAAATGAGTCCCACTTCATTCGTCCTAACGCATCAAATAATTCTTCAACAAGTAAAGCTTGAGAGCTACCCGTAACGTTACGGGTAATTTTTCCTTTGGCTTCATTGTCCATTTTTTGCAATAGTTTTACGGTTTCCTCAACACTTATTTCCAGCCGTAATGCGAGTAGGTTGAGTATTCCCTCGGTTTCTTCAATTGGGTTGAGGTCTTCACGCTGGAGGTTTTCGACTATTTGCACTTTGGATGTAGTAACATCATCCATTTCGCGAATAACCACGGGCACTTCGGTTAGTCCTGCAAGTTGTGCTGCTTTATAACGGCGTTCCCCTGCGACTAGTTCATAATTTCCCCCAGTTACCGGACGCACCAAAAGGGGTTCGAGTATACCCAGTTCTTTAATCGAGTGTGATAGTTCTTCAAGCTTTTGAGGGTCGAAGTAACGCCGGGGTTGGGATGGGGGCAGTTGAATTTTAGCTATGGCTATGCTCGTTGGTGTGTTTTGAGTAGTTTCGCTTTCTTGGGAAATCTCCGGGGAAGAATTATTCTTCCCGGAAGTTTCACGGGAATAAGCCCCTTCTCCCAGTAAAGCGGCAACACCTTGGAGTTTGCTGCTATAGGGTTGGTCTTTTTTAGTTGTTTTAGTGGTGGATGTTTTGGTCATGACAATTTTTCTAAGCCGGAGGCAATTTTTTTGAGGACGCTGACTGCTGGGTTTTTGGGACTTGATAGCGCTAAGGGTAAACGAGCTTCACTTGCATCGGCAAAGGCGATTGTTTTGGGTATGGGTTCAAAAACTGTAGCGAGGGGGGATAGTTGTTCTTTAATTGCTTGATAGGTTCGGCTTTCTTGAGCAGTACGGGCATCGTACATGGTGGGAATAAACCCTGCGATCGCAAGATTAGGGTTTGCACCTTTACGCAGGCTGGCGACGGTTCTGAGCAATAAATCGGTACCTTGAAATGATTTAAACTGACACTGAATGGGGACTAGGACATGGGTTGCAGCAACGAGGCTGATAACGCTGAGGATACCGAGGGATGGGGGGCAATCTATTAATATGTAATCGTATTTATCGAGTAGAGGTGCGATCGCATTTTTGAGCCGCATCTCGCGCATTAGGGCAGCAACAAGTTCGAGTTCGGCAGCAGATAGGTTGATATTGGCAGGAGCAAAAGACATACCATGAATTAATTCAGGATATATGGGCAGTTCTTCTTCTCCCACTACCGCTTCGTAGACAGTTTTGGTGAGATTTTCGCTTTCTAAACCCATAAAAGTAGTCAAGCTAGCCTGCGGATCGAGGTCAATCAGCAGAACGCGATTTTTTTTCTTTTGAGCGAGGTGGTAGCCAAGATTTTGGGTAAGTGTAGTTTTGGCAACACCACCACTTTGGTTAAATAGGGCAATAATGCGGGTTGTAGTCACAAGTGATATATTGCAGTTGTAATCAATATTGCTGCTAATAAAGCGCTCATTGTAGCGTTTGATATGGTGCAATACAACTAGGTAAGGTGGGAAATTTTATCCCAAGCTCACAACTTAATCTTGGCTACCTGTTCTTCGTCTTCTAAGCTCCAAGCCATAAAATCAAAACCATCGTTGGTATATTGATAGTCGTACTCTAAATTGAGAGCATGTGCGGCTTCGATAAGTTCTTCAAGGGTTCCATCACACCACCTAATTTCATCCTTCGCTAAACTATCTTGAATTATTTTTACTGCATATCCTTGTTGAATGTCAGCCAACATACATTGATGCTGCCAAGTACCACAAATATCGCACGAGTATCCCCAATCGTATTTGAGGGTGGGACGATGATGGGTTTTGAAGTTGCAGTTGCGACAATAGAGGAATTTTGAGATGTCCATTGGTTTGGGAGAATTGCTACTACATTTAAAATTCCCCAAAGCGATCGCTCTTTCTTTCACTCTGAGAGGAATTTTTAGGAAAGCAATATCCACTGTATTTTGTTCAACATCCTACACCCAATTTCTTGATGCTTAATTATACTGCGTTTTTTGTAGCTGATGTTACTAAAAATAAATATAATTTTTCCGTATACAGGTGCTAATTGTCCTGTCAAGTATTTTTTCTGATGTAAATATTACTAGGAAGCTCCATGTCACATTTACTTTGGTAAACTTGCAATTTACCGTTGGTGTGCCATAGAGCTTTGAAGTGATTAGGGTGTACTGCCGCTCCACAAACTTTATCCAAAAGGAAGATTACTTTGAATAATCCCCTAATTCAAGTTCCGTCACCAGCGCCAACTGTTGCGGAACCGACTATTGGATGCGGCTGCGAAAGTCCTACTGTAATAGGTTCTATTATTTTAGGGTTGTTTTATCGCGTTTTAACTGCGCTCTTGGTTCGTGCATTTACGAGTTGCCGCTCGATGAAAGCTAAAACCAAAAAGTAAGTTGAAACGCTGCTAAAAATATCGAGTAAGTTACCCATGCAGGTGACAACCTAGCCGGAAATTTCCGGCTTTTTTATTTTCAGCATCCCTACTTTACTAATACTGAGTTTTATTTACTGCATCCGTTAGCTTTACAATGTAATCACAATCAACGCGCTTTTATGAAGTTTGTGTAAAGCAAGCTTTTGATAGAGGCGATCAACTTCCAATTCGAGTTTCGCTTTCTTGTAAGTTTATCGCAAGCGATCGCTGCAACACCAACACGATATAAGTTCGATTTTATGATTGCTTCGTATAAGTTTTAAGCTTGTACTCATACTTATGTCCGGTGTTGCGGGTCTATGAAAGAAGTGACTGTACTAAAAACAGTGGTGCATCAAAAACAAGCGATCGCCTTTTTTGAAAGTTTTCCGAAATTACCCACTGTCGCTTAGTAATAATTACTACGAGGGTCAACTATATATAACTCTATAAAAAATCACAGGGACTATACCCGACAAAGCCCAGCCAGATGGTTGGGTTTTGGTTTTGGTGGTGCAACAAAAAACCTCGGCATCGACCGAGGCAGCAGTGCAAAATATAGTTGTTGCGATTACGGTTCGTGCATTTGTTCGAGAATTGTTAAACCGCGTTCGATTTTCGGTTGCGTGAGGAATTGTCTGCATTCCCTACCAGCTTCAACCGCTTGACGCATCAAGTTGTGTCCCTCGCGGTATTTGCCTTGCTGGATTAGCTGTAAGCCTTGTTGGCTCAATTCCTTGGCATCGTTAGCTTTTTGAAGTGCTTCTTCCCTATCCATTTTGTTCCTCCAAGACTGCTATAATTGCCTCTGCTTGTTGAAATAAAATCTCGGCTCTTGTTTCAAGTAAAGCCGCATCGGCATCATCTCTATTTTCCATTGCTTTTTGGAATTCGCTATAAAGCTCCGCAACTATTTCTTGCAATGAATTATAGGCTTTTAATAAAGCATTCGCAGTTGATTGTTTCATTTTTATTATTGCACCATAATATTGCGAACCAAAATACTCATCACCTCCCCAGCATGAGTAGGACTAGGCAATAGTGGACTCCAATCACCCACTTCCGCATAGCCGAGTTGGTGCAAAACGCGAATTGTCCCCATCACAGCGCGAGATGAACCAATCAACGTATGTTTGATATTTTCGCGCTCAGGAATTGGGGTTGATTGAAAATGGGTGGGAATGGTGGTGTTTGATTCACCACCTGATAAAAAACTTTGAGGAACCTGAGATTTGAATGTGTACTTGGTGGGACTGTCGAGTGCTAACAAGTTGGATGGGACTAGCAATTGTGTCATTATTTCACCCGTGTAAAATCGCCTTTCTATCACAATAGCGATCGCACTCGTACAAAGTCAATATTTTTAGTCTAATAATTAGACTAACTACAGATTAAATAATTTACGTAAATGGGGTGGAATTTTGGCATCAATGGTCTTTTTGATTTCGAGTAGAGCGTCGATTTCTGAGAGTCGGTCTAAATATCGTTGTTCGGGTTCGCGTGGTTCTTCACGGGCAAACCAGGTTTTGACAAGCTGTATCGACACGCCAAGTAGTTCGGCGAGTTGGGCTTGGGTAAGATCGTACTTTTGAATAAATTCGCGGGGATGCAAAGCGCTTTGATGGATACAGCGCATAAATTTTAGCAGCCTTGTAACCCTTTGCGCTTCGGGGTTATGATCGTCCTGTTATTTGAAGTCTAACTATTAAACTATGAATACATTCAGTCCTCAAAATATAAATCTTTTAGAGCTTCCTTGGGTGATGTTGGAAAATCGCGTCCAATTACCCAAAACTCCTTGTGTGTACTTTGCGATTGATTGTCAAGGAGTCGTGCAATATATAGGTAAATCGATTGTGCCACGTCAGCGCTGGATACAACACCATCGTTACAATCAACTTTTAAGTATGGGTACAATCAAGATTGCTTATTTAAGTGTTGGCGATACCCAACTCATTGATGAAATTGAGTCAGCTTTGATTACTTGGTTTAACCCACCTTTAAATAAGACTCAGGTAAAAGGAAAAGGGTATATTACTGTGAGAAAAATTATAGATGTAGAAGCTCCAGGACTAGGCTCGCGTATTCGTCAGGTGCGGGAAGCGGATAGTCGTTCGTTGGCTGAGATTTGCCGCCAGATACCGATGAGTACAATGAACTGGTATAGAATTGAAGCAGAAGAAACCAAAGCACTACCCATCGAAACATTGAGGCGAATTGAGGAAGTTTTGGGTGTGGATTTTGGGGTCAGCTTCAACGATGAACTATGACTAACGACAAAGTTCACGCCGTCATTAATATCAATGGCTACACCCTAATTGTTTTCTACACCAGCGCTCATTGCTGGCAATTTCGGGTGATTAGTCCAGGTGGTGATGTGTATGGTTCAACGGAAATATTTTACACGGCAGAAGCGGCGGAAGTTGCGGGTAGGAAATGGGTAGGGAAGTGCGATCGCTTATAAATAACAGCACTTGCTTAGTTCACAAAGAATCAATCCGACTTAGGGATTCAATCAACTCCTCAACTTCTTCTTCGTCCACACATTGTTTTATCTGGGTATTAAACCACTCAATTTCTTGTGGTTCTGTTTCCTTAACCCGATAGACCAATAATGTTCCTGCAACGCGGGCAAGGGTAAGAGGTGATGGCGAAACGTGACTGAGTAAATCACATGCGTTTTGATATATTTGCTTGACTGATGCTTCGTCCAAGGGAGTTCCCAACTGAGCAGAAAGCTCTTTTAGGTTCTCCTGAATAGACGAATGAAAGTCTGAATCTTCAAGATTCCGAGGGTTACTCATGATTGTTATGCAAATGCGATACCACTTTGTGGTCGCCAAGGGCATCGCACTTGTTTTTCTCGCTGCCATCGTACTTTAACACCTCTCAATTTTTCTGGAATCAACAGTTATGTAGATGTAGTCACTATCATACAAATGGCTATAACGAACTTATATAACTAAACTGCGGGGACTTACCCCAACAAAAAAACCCGGTCATAATGGCTGGGTTTTTGGGCTTGACGCACTTGTAATAAACAAAACACGTATCAAGTGAAAAATATATCTATCAAGCAGCTTGAGTATGAGATTGGCGATTTTGACTTTGCGAATTAACAGGGGCGTTTAGCTGGCGGGATATAAGCATTAAGTTCATTGCAAACTGTTGATAAACTTCGGGTGGTTTATTCATAAATACAGCAATTGTATTGCGGTGACTCATAACTGCAAGGTAACGCCGCTTTTTAAGAATGGCAAAAAGAATTAAACTAATTCCCAAAAACAATAAAAATAAAAGAAATATATTTACATCAAACAATCCTCTTAAGCCTAGAAAGCTGAGAAAACTGCCAATAGCAAGTAACGGATATATCGGCGCTTCCATTATTTCTACAGAGTCAATATTTTGAATGCGCGTCCACGATTCCCTCTTCTCTAACCAAGTTTTATGCGTACTTTGAAGAACGTCACCTGCGATTTTCAGTCTCATATTACCATTTGTGGGAATCAGCACATTACCCCAAACTTGTGCAGGAGTTCCGCTAATTTCGACAGCATTTTGATTGATACGCATCCTAATAAATCCTTTTTAAATATACCTGTTTTCAAGTTAATCAATGACTGCAATACTACGAGCAATCTATAGCAGACATTATTGATTAAATAAGATTTCTGAACTTTATAGACTTTATAAAATGGGAACTACCGACAAGTAAGGAATATATTAACTTACATAGTATTCACTTTATTCTCGGTTTGAAGGGCGAGAAAATACACAAAAATAAAAGCTTTTTTTGGTTTATAAATCTGGTTTCAGTATATTTTCTAGCTGAACATCGCACTGTGGCATTATACTCACCACAAAGATAACTGCCCTGGCGAAACATTCGACTTCCCACCCCGATGGTAGTGGAGGTGACACCCACTGCACAAAGCCACCAAATTTTCTTTACGATTATCCCTTGGGTTGCGGTTCCAGTGGTGAACTTGCAAGTTATAAATTCTGAGTTGGGAGAGAGTTAATTTTGATGTGTCCTCACCTGGAACGACGCATTTTAACCCACATTTTTGACAGCACCATCCAGCTTCTTGTTTAATCTCGGTGGCAATCTCTGACCAATTATCTGGGTAAAGCGAATGGGTGAATGTCATCTCTAGCCAAGGTTATGGGTTTTTAAGATTTTAATATTAGTGCGGTGTGTTGTTGATAAACTTTTGGTTACAAAGATGCGATCGCAACTCTTGGGCATCCCTCATTTTTAAGCCTCAGATGCCTCTCTTTCTAGAAAACTCCGTAGCGGTACTGTGCAATTAATTACACGTAGTGCCAACAAGTTAAATCTCATAAATTTACATATATTTATTATCATTCTTTATAAAAAAAGACCCTATATGAAGCTTTAGCTAAAACAGCATCAGTAATATTGTCACTTAATAAATTGCTAGGCTATATATAATTCACGGTATCATAAGAGTCTTTATTACATCAGTAGTTTACCTTAGACTGTTATAGGAAATTAGACTAGCCCTCAATCGTCATTTGTTTTGTAAATGATGGGTCTAGCCGCATATACCATCACCCTTTGAAGTCTACCTAAATTAGAAGTGATTTGGGAGTCATTCTTGGCAATTTTTTAATAATGCTAAATGTACTTAGTGCTGGATAATTTGATGTACCAGTTGGTAAGTTATTTTGCACTTATAACAAATTAAGGATAAATAGAATGCAAACTGTTGATTTATCTACAACTCAAGCTAGAACTGCAAATAGAAATGAATTAGCAATTGCTTATTCAGCCTATCAATCAGGCAATTTACAAATATCAGAGTCAGATAATCCATTTTTTAGAAATGCTTCTAGCAACAATGCAAATAATGATTTATTTTTAGATAATTCTTTGCAAGTAACTTCATCAATAACTTCAGATACGTTTAACTTTGAAATTGTCACTAGTTCAACAGTAATTGCTGAAGGTATTTTATCAATTAATAATGGCGGTAACTTTGCAGGCAATCTTAGTAATTTAAACGACGACGCTTTTTTATATGGGGGCAAAGGTTTTAACATCAATAGTAGTAATCTATTATTGCCATTAGTACGAGACCAAATGGTAATTTAGTTTTACTAAATGGGCGTGCAAGCTTAATTGAAAATGCAATCAGTGTTCCTGGCGATTATTCGGTATTTAATTCGCCAAGAGAAATAGATGGTGTCACAGTTTCTCCACAAGTAGTTAGTAAAAAGACTGTTGACGTACCATCATTTCAAGATATTTTAAATCAGCAGTTAGCACTTAAAATTCCGTCTGGTAGTCAATCTGTTCTATTCAATCCTTCTGCAAATCCAATCAATACTGCTAGTGATTGGTCTCAATTTTTTACTCAAGGAGGAACAGCAGATACACCAACCATTATTCGAGTATCCGGCTGGGGTATTAATATTCCAAGTGATGTAAAAATCGAAAACGCTGTCATCATAGTCGAAAATGGTGATGTTAACTTTAACGGCAGCAATCACAAGCTCAATAATGTTGCGATTATTACCAACAACGGTAGTGTTAACTTGGGCAACGTCCAAGCTTCCAAATTAACCGTACTTGCTGCTGGTTCGATTAATATGAACCAATCAGCGATATTTAGCGGAGAAACACTACTAGCTAACGGTTCAACAAATGGAATTGTTTTTAGTGGTGCTACCAGCGCAGCAACAGATAAAGACTTCTTAAAAATAATTTCTCAAGGTCAAATTACTTATAATGCTACATCAACTGTACGTGGTGAGCTTATCAGTGTCGGAGATATTTCATTTAATGCTAATGCTGATTTAATTGGTTCAATCCGTAGTAAAGGAAATATTTTTTTTAATGGCTTTGCTTCGGTGAAAGCGATCGCTGAAAATACACCAGCACCAATAGACTTAACTTCATCGGAAAATTTGGGTACTCTACTGGGTTCTAAAATCATTAATGATTTTGTTGGTCAATCAGACCCTGTAGATTTCTTTAAATTCAACGTTGGTTCGTTGAGTAGTTTTACATTAAAGTTAGATGGCTTAACTGCCGATGCTGATGTAGGGCTTATTCAAGATTTAAATTTAAATAACAAGATTGATTTTGATGAGCTAGTTACCTTATCAGCTTTTGAAGGAACGACACCAGAGAATATTGACGTTATTTTGTCTAAGGGTGAATATTTTATAGTAGTTGAACCATTTGGCGGGGATACTAGTTACCAGCTAAATCTCTCCCTCAGCCAAGTTTCTGAATTCCCCGAACAAGCTACTATTAAATTAGTAAATTCATCAGAAACAGCTTTTAATCAAACTAATGGTTCAGTTGGATTCCAGTTATTTGGTGTTAACTCGCCTCAATTACCAACACTTCGGATTTACAGTAATGGTGAATTGTTACCTAACAATTTAATACAAACCGTGAATAGTGATATTGTTATTCCTTCCCTATTAAAAGAAGGCAGAAATGATATTCAAGTTTATGGTATCAGAGATAATTCGTTCTCTTTACTCGATGGTTTAACGTTATGGGCTGGTAATGAGACAATTGAAGTAACAGTGGTTGATGAAAACTCGAATCCTGTAACGGGTGCTATTGTTAATGCGAGATTAGGCGACAACCAAGATGTTTTAGCACAGGTTATTACTAATAGTAACGGTAAAGCAATTTTCAAAAATATTCCCAATCGAACAATCTTATTTGATGCTGTTGATGTCAATAATAGCTTTGATTCGATAGGGGTAACAGGTAATGTTGGACAAGTTTTACTCAAGCTTGAAGATATTAACCAGCCTAGTTCTATAAATAACAATGATTTTAGCCTTGGTTTGGAAGGTTGGAATATTGGCAACGCACCTGTCCAATTAGTACCAAACCAAGAAGAAAATTCATCAGCTTTCGCATTACGTTCTACATTCGCGCTAGCTGCTGCAAAAGCGCCAGATATTGATTTAGTATTAAACACTTCAGGAGAAGGTGAACAATCAATATCAAGGACTTTCACAACTGAACCAGGAACCAAGTGCGTCACTTTAAGATATAAGTTTGTCACTAGTGAAATACCTGGTGGATTTTTTGGAACACGATTTAACGATTACTTTAGTGTCTCGATTCGCAGCCAGAAAGATGGCGGTAACATTTTTGAAAGCAACAGCATGAACGGATTGGGTCTTGCCGCCTTTGATGCTAGTGGTGCTACTGAATTTAGAGAAATTACCCTTCCTGTAAATGAAGATGGTGACACAATACAAGTAGATATTGGTGTTGCTAACGTAGCTGATGGTCTGTTTGATTCGCAAGTCGTAATTGACTCAATTGAATCGAAAGATACAGACATGGGTTATGAAAATGTTGACATTGAGTTTAAAGGTTTTATTCCTAGCCAAGCTGTTTCATTAACAAACAAATTCTTCTCATTTATACCGCTTTCAATTTTCGGTGGTGACAATCGAGATTTTGGTGGCGGCTCCTCACGTTTTACTCAAAATGTAACAGTAACAGCCGATCCAGATAAATCAGAAACTGTTGGAACTCCTATCAAAAATTGGGGTCAAACAACCAAATACTCTTCCGATCAAGGAAACCAAGTTGCAGGTAAGCCATTTTGGTGGTGGAGCTTAAATCCTGGAGAAACCTTCAAAGCCGCAGCAACTCTTCCCGTTACAAGTGACAATAACAATGTTAAAGTTGAGCGTGTTTCCGATGATACTGTAAAAGTTAATTTGAAAATTAGTGGAGGCAATCCGCTACAATTTGGTGCCCCCAACCTTGATGCAGATGTTAATGTCTTTATTCGGCAAAAGAGTCCTTGTGACGTTCCTGAATATAAAATTGAAGGCTTTACGGATGGTTTCCCTGCATACGAACTAGTTATTAATGGAAAACGAGTTTATGGAACACGTCCAGATGTGATTGGAACATCTCCATTTGACCTTGCTCCTTCCTTGGGTAACCAGAACATATCTCAAGGTTGGCAGCGAGTTCCTCAGTAATAATTGCTGTATAAGAATTTTCTAATGAACTCTCAGCCAAATTTAGCATGGGAGTTCATATTTCTCTTTTGAGGTCAATGCCGAGAGCGAGAATATGAGCGGGATATCGAAAAGCACAACGCAATACTCCTTCTGGAGTAGCTGCCACGATCGCACTCCCCACCTCAAACCAAATCTGCCAAAATATCGGTCATCGCCTTCTGCAATTTCTGCCGATTATCATCATATTTCATCACCGTATCGGGTTTTGCATGACGGCTAAACCTCTGCGTTGCCCGATAATTCCCATTATTTTTATCCAATACCGTCGTAATCGAACTATGCCTTATCCGGTGTGGTGACATTTGTTTAGTAATACCAACTTTTTTACATAATCCCGAAACCAACCGCCGAATCGCTTCCCCACTCAAACGCTTACCATTACCGTTATATGCGATCGCAATAAACAAAGCCTGCCTAGTTTTACTCGACCTTTTACTGACAATTAACCAATCTGCTAGAGCTTCCACAGTCTTGCGGCTCAAATCCACCACAGTTTTTTGCGTACCTTTCCCCTTACCCAATATTGATAGGGTACAACCCTGGGCATCAAAATCACCCACATTCAAATTGCAGACTTCACTCCGCCGCAGCGCATTGTCCCACAGCAGCCGCAGTATGGCATAATCCCGTTTACCCTTGAGTTTGGTTCTATCCACCAACGCCAATACCTTAGCAAAATCTGTAGCTGCAATTCCCGTGGTATCGCGGTACGATTCCACCTTCTCACCCTTGATATCTTCAAGTGTGTAGTTACAAACTCCCAACTTTCGCCCCATTGCCGTTAATGACTTAATTGCACTCAACCGTCGATTTACCGTTGCTTCTGCCAGTTTCTTCTTATTTACCAAATGAGCCTTATATTTCAACACCACCGCGACGGCGTGACGTTGTTCTAAGTGCAAAAACTCTAACACCAAATCCTGAGTAGGCAACTTACCCGATATAAACAAGAAAAAGTCCTTTAAATCCTTTTCATAAGCCCTTTTAGTGTTGGGCGATCGCGTGTCTGCCAAAAGTTGTTCAATTACATCTGGGTCGCCATCGATACAGAAATCATCCCCAATGCTCAGAGTATAAGTAGATTCGAGAACTGTGACACTTTGAATGTACTGATCAGACATGACAGAATAAATAGTGTGATAATGACGCTTTCCGCACTATTCTATTTACTCATACAACAGCAGCTGAAGAATCACAAATTTGAGTCAGTTATTTTACTGGGTGATATAGTTTTGACTTTTCATCGTAACGCCAGCCGTTTTTACCAAAATCTCGCTCTTTGCTCCAAGCAACAAATTTTTCTGGGCTAGTGGTTGTACGTTGTTCTCTAAGGGTTGACACGTTGGTATTTAAGCGCAGTGCCAGTTCTTCTTCATTGCGGGGTTCGAGTTGGGGCGGTGGAGCATGGTAATTTGGGGTATAAGAACGACTCCGGGATTTTGATGCGTTAATACTATTTTGTATCTGCATCAATGCCCCCTCAAACCTTGCAAGTTTGTTGGTTAAAGCTTCAAGTTTGGTTTCGACATTGGTTAACCTGGTTTCTTGTTGGGGATTTGTACTACTTTGGTTAGTACTATCTTGGTTAATACTTTCTTTGAAGCGGAAAAATTCTTCTTCGATTTGGTATAGACGGATGTCTACACTATTTTCTACACCAGGGACATCGCCTAAAACGTGGTGCAGTCCTTGAATAACTAAATCTGTGGCGGTGGTGTTTAGTTCGATTGCTTTAGCTCGAAGTGCATCCGCTAAGGGTTTGGGCAGTTTGAAGTTAATAGATTCCCGCTCGACTTTTGCCATGTCTACACCCGGTTATATACGGTAGTGTAGATAGTTTACAACTAATTTTTTTGTATTAGCTGGGTTAGTTTCTCCACGGAAGAAGAGAATTGGGGGTCTGCCATTGTCCCAAACGAGCGTTTTTGAAACATAGCTTGTTGTTGGGAAGAAGTTAAATTTACAACTATATCAGGGACAATACCTAACTTATCAATATCTCTTTCTTTAGGGGTACGCCACTTAGCTATAGTTACAACTATATGCGAACCATCATCAAAAGGTCGTACTGACTGGATTGTGTTGTAACCAATAGTTTTGCTGCCTACTAAAACGGCTTTATTATTTTCCTGTAATGCTGCGGTGAGAATTTCTGCTCCACTAATTGTAGCGTCATTGATAATAACTACCAGGGGTTTATCTGTCAAAGCCTTTCCATTCGCCTGTTCCCGCTCTCTTTCACCGTTACGATCGACAGTTGACACAATCGTACCCTTATTTATCCACATACGAGCGATTTCCACTATGGAGGATAATAAGCCACCTGAGTTAGAACGTAAATCGAGAATATAACCAGCCACCTGTTTATTTTCTAAATCTCTGATAGCTCTGTCCATGTCTCTGACAGAGTCAGCATTAAATTGTTTCAGGCGAATATAGCCAATATTGCCTTTATTGGTTTGCTGCACTTTGTATTTGAGTGGAGATAGTTCTATTTTATTTCTAACAATCGTGAATTCTAACTGCTTTTTATCACGCCTAATGGTTAAAACTACGGGCGTGCTTACCTTCCCTCGAATCTGATTTACAGCATTAATAGTACTTAACCCGCTCGTGCTTTTACCGTTAATTTTGAGTAATACGTCCCCAGCTAAAATTCCGGCATGATAAGCAGGAGTATCTTCAATCGGGCTGATAACTTCTAGTTCCTTAGTTTTTTGATTAATATTTATTTGCAACCCTATTCCCACATTGTCTTCATTGCTATAAGTTTCCTTGAACTCTTGCGGGTCTATAAACCGAGTAAAAGGATCGCCCAGTTTCTCTAGCATTTGACGAATCGCGGTATATGCCTCTTGTTTAGAGTTATAAGAACGACTTAGATACTCTTTGCGAACTGCCTGCCAATCTTGTCCGTTAAAAGTACCGTCGATATACTGGCGGTTAACAATTTGCCACACTGTATCAATTAATTCTTTGGGTGTCTCCTCGGATAAGTAAATTTGGCGTGGTTTTTGAGCAAATGTTATGTGTCCTGGTATCGCGATTACAGTAATCGTCATCATCATTGTTAAAGCAATACCGGGAGCAAGCATCTTTAAATGATATCGCTGCTGTTTTTTAACTATTAGTTTGATTTCCATCTTTTACTTGAAACAAGAAATAGGGAATGAATGAACATTATTGCTTGCTTACACATTAGTTAGATAGTAGCAATAGTTACATTTATTTATGTTTCCTGTGGAAAAAAGGAAGTTATTGAGGAATATTAAAAAGTCATCGTAAATAGTTGCAGGTGATAAATTTCTAGCTTGATCCAACTAAGTAATGGAATTGGGTATAATACGATTTTTTGTTAAGCGAACTGACAAGTTAGCGCAAGCGCTACATGAGGAAACAATCTCAAAGTCTTTTTAGAAAACTACAGTTCTCAAGGTAGACGAGGTTTAAGTTATTTTACTGGATGGTATTTCCTGTCTTTTTCGTGATACCGCCACTTGCGTTTAATCGGATCGCGATACCACAAAGCGATCGCCAAAAGCATCGCAACACCAACTTTCAACGCTCGTTAACCTATGCTTCCTGCTGAGAATTTGTACTACTTTGTTTAGTACTATCTTGGTTAATACTTTCTTTAAAGCGCTGATAAGATATTTATAGTCCTAAAATTATATCTGAAGACTGTTCACCTACATGAATACTCAAACACGCTTCAATTCTCCAGATATTTACTCGATTTTGAGTCAAACTCAACGCTTGCGAGTTAGCGATGGACAGATTAAACCCATTTTAGATGGTTGCTCAAATGCTTCACAGTTGCTCGTACTGGTTTGGTCGCAGTTGGGAGATTTTGATAATTTAGAATATGCTTGGTGGCTGCAAAGAGAAAAAGAATTGCTCTCTTCAAGGGGAATCACAATTCGCGCTATTGGAATTGGAAATCGTAATTCTGGTGTCAAATTTTGTGAATATACGGGATTTCCTCAAGAATGGCTGTTTGTGGATACGATAGCTGAAATTCATGCTATTTTAGGGCTTTATCGCGGTTTATCTATACAATTCCCTTTTATTTCAACGTCACAAAAAGCTTGGCTAAATTTAATGTTAATGTGTGCTGGGATTGGTAGTCCTGGAACTTTGAAGGAAGTTTTTCGCGGTTATAAAGGTGATTATAATGCTCCTCAGTTAATCGCTGATAGTGAAGTTGTGAGAGGTACACCAATACCCGCAATAAAAGGTTCATTTTTCAAAGCTGCTGGAGGAGAAGGTTTTCAGCGCCCTTTTGAACTAGCAACCCTACGTCTGCGAAACATGACCGAAGTTTTGAGCAACTGGAATACTTATGTACCAAATTCGTCTTATTTGACACAACGGGGAGGAACTTTTCTATTTGATTCTCAAGGAAAATTAATTTACGAACATCGCGATCGCGGCATTCTTGGTTTTGCCGAAAATATGAGCAATCCCTTATCTTTTTTGTATAAATAAATTAAAGAAGCGATCGCTCTTCAAAGTAATTCTATAGAGAGCATCGCAGCTAAAAATACCACCCTACACGCTATCATCCATCCACCCACAGCGATCGCAATCCCAATGAACCCGTGCGGTATAGTCCCTATCAAACTCAGCACCACACCGGGGGCATTTACCCGTATGCATGGGATGCCAGGATGCGGGGTCAAGGTGAATTATTTCAATCCCATTCATCAATAGATGGTTGCTATCCAACACTAATTCGTTATCCACATAATTTGCCCCAACAGGTTCCCACAGTTCTTCTTCCTCTGGCACTGCGTCGGGGTCTAGTTCAAAATCCACGCACGTATTACCCTCAACCCCCGATGGATGTATGGCACAGATGATGTGGGGATTGTAGGCATAAAACTGGCAGCGATCGCAATCTGGAATCTTCGGCATAGTATCATTGTACTTGCTTTCGGATGTTGATGAAAAGTAGGTAAGCTAAAACGCATTTAATTTGTAATCCCGAAAACCTTACAGCAAGGCTTTCACATTTCCAAAGATGTCATTTAGATGCGTCTAAGCTTAGTACTATAGTTCGTATTAACAAGTGTGCCCAAGAAACACTAATTCCACACGTTAATTAAGCTAAAACTAGAGGTCCGTCTCTAAAAACTGCTCCTCTATTTTCCAAGTCACGTCTCATTTTATACGAGATACCCTTAGTATTAATAAATAAAGCTTTTACGACAATTGCACCTTCAAGGTTGACTCCCTCAAGGTTGGCTATTTGTAGGTCGGCTCCCTTAAGGTTGGCTCCCTTAAGGTTTGCTTCCTCAAGGTTGGCTATTAGTAGTTTGATTATTTGTGACGATTGGGCTCCCTCAAGTTTGGCTTCATTAAGGTTGGTTTCGTTGAAGGTTGGCGTCCCTCAAGGTTGGCTCCATTAAGGTTGGCTCCATAAAGGTTGGCTCCATAAAGGTTGGCTCCCTCAAGGTTGGCTCCCTCAAGGTTGGCTATTCGTAGATTGGCTCCCTCAAGGTTGGCTTTACTCAAAAACGCACCACTTAAATCAACACCAACCAAATCATTACCGAAATCCTCACCTGCAATAATGCGCTCAATGAATTGTAATTTTTTATCTTCTTCTGTATCTTCTGTACCTAATAATTCTACATTTTCAACAGGAATACCTAAAACATCTACTAATTCTCCTGACTCAAACAATTCATGAAGCTTCTCAACATCTTCAGGAGAGCCATTAATCGTGATTTTAATACTACCTTTTTGAATATCTTTAATTGTAAAAGTTACACCTCCCAAAAGTTTTCCTAAATGAGCAACAATAGCTTCAATTTCTTCCTTTTTACCTTCAAATTCTGCTTTGTTCTCTGCTGTTAACTTCGCACTCAGAACAATCATTGCCTCGTGTAGTTTAGCAGGATTATTTTCTATATCTTGAAGGCTTGGAGATGCTAATAATTGTGTAGTAGTGCTGGTGTCTGAATTATTCTCGCTAGCAATTTGCAACCCTGCATTCATATTATTTTTTTGGCTGGTTTCTGTGTTGTAGAATTCCGCAATTTCTCCCCACTCTAATTTTAATTCGGTACAAATTGCCTGGAATAGGCGCTTTTCAATAGGTCTTCTGGCAAAAAACTTAACCACGACTCCGCGATCGCAACCAATAGCTCCAGCTAAATAATCCTGTGTCCTACCCCATGTTCCAAATGCTCTTTTAGCTTTTTCAAGCCCCTCCACCGATGACTTGCAAGACCTACCCATAAATAAATACCACATAAGTCCCGCACAAATTGTACATAAATACAACACTCAAGTTCAACCATAGGAGCAAAATTTTAGAGTCTGATGGTAATTGAACTAAACAAAGTATTTCCTATGCTTAAGACCACAGACAAAATAAAAACGAAAGACAAATCTAGCCTGCATCCTCTAGCTAAAAAATCAGCGCTGACATTTATCGTACTTCCGGTAACTATATTTCTATTAACTGGATTGGTAGTAATGTCATCCAGTTGTTCTCCCATATCCTTATCTCTAAAAGTTGGAATATTTGAATACCAATTACAAAAAGGGAGCTGCGATATTCCACAGTTACCTTCCCAATAAAATATAGAAAATATAATTTTCTTTATTGCTTGCCTCGATACAAATATGTAAACACATAAATCGTAGAAACTAAAACTTTGCGATAACGCTACAGTTTGCTGACGCGATCACAGTGACAGTAATAGTTTCTTAATCCCCATTCCCCGGATTTCTCACAAGACTTGAGAAAATAGGGGTCAAAAACTGCCAAAATGTATATTGTAAAGCAATTCTAGCAGTTTAAAGTATGACCCCAAATAAAAATCATTGTATACCGGAACAGTTCATTTTCGGACAGGTACAGTCATCCTCAGTTATACCCGGATTTCTCACTTGTGAGAAATCCGGGATTCCTCGCTTCCAACTGATACACCCGCATTGATGGGTGTTCGTTCATCATTCGCCAATAATAGCCATCGGGTGGTGTTTGCACTCTGCCACCCATGCGGTACAAAAACACTGGTTCTTCCCGACGCATAACTTTCTTAACTATCTGCTCCAAACTGGGGTCAGAATTCTCGCTGTCGTACCAAAGGAGGTGCGATCGCCCAGAATACCCAGCACTCATCAAGCTAGCAAACAACCATTCCATCAATGATTGAATTTCTTGTGGATCAATGCTGGCGGATTGTCCGTAGCTATCGATGGTTGGTGCAGTTGGTTTGGGTTTGAGAAATTTTAATAAGTTCATGACATGGTAAACGCGACTGCATTAGTATTCCCAAAAAGCGATTGTTTGTGGTGCGTAGACGCGGAGCGGCTTGTCTGCGACATCGCTATCTTTGTTATCATTTATGTAAACCACTTTTAAGTAATTATGGTTGACATATATGGCAGGCAGAAAGAAACTAGACCGGACAAATCTACATGCTAGGGTTGCACATGAGACGGGAGATAAACTTAAACAAATCGCCCAAACACTAGGTTATATTCACGGTGATGAAGGGTCAACGGGTCAATTATTAGATGCGATCGCAGACGGTGAATTAATATTAATTGCCACAAAAAATAAAAGTAATGTTAACAATAATGGTTAAATTTATTTATTAAAAATGGTAAAATAAATGTGGGGACTTATTCAGTCCCCAGTTATCTAATATAAGGAGGTGATTGATTGAGCAAAAATGGTAACGGTCATCGAAGGTCTTTTAACCCTGTCAGAATTTTTCTCCGTTTGCTGTCTGGGCTATGGGAAAAACGCGACATGGTAAACGACGAAACCTACCTCATAAACGCCGATGAAGTCAAAGACAATTTGGAGGATATGAGCGATGAGGAATCGGAAGAACCGGGAAGTGACCGTAATTAATTAAATCAACAGTCCCTAGAATAAATTCTAGGGGCTTTTCTAGTTAAATAGGTTTGATGAAATTATGACAAGTTTAGGAACAATTGTTTATCCAGTTCATTATCGGCTAGTTGTGCGTCGTCGTGATAGTTGGTATTTTACTAAAGGCGACGTGTTTGTGAATTTATTTAATATTCCAGTCCTCGAACAGAAAGATTTATTTGCCTGCTTTAGTACAAATATGAAAGAAGTAGCAAACAAACTGAAAATTATTAATGGGGGTAAAGAGGGATTTTACATAGCTGACATATTAGAAAAAAAATATTACTACTGTGGTAGCGATTGGGAAGGCGTGAAACTGAAGCTGAGGGAATTAGGGATTGGTAGACCAGACTCAATCGAGAATTAACAAATTTTCTCCCACCAAGTATATTTATCGAGGGTGTGCGTTGCGGGGGTAAGTGTCGGTGGAGCCAAACCAACTAGATTTATTCAATAATCCAGGGGAAACGCGCCAACTGGAATTATTCGCCTATCCACCACCACCACCAGCCGACGGTCAACTCGAACTGTTTCCCAGCAAAAAGTTTCGCTCTAAGCACCGCGACGGGTTTGTGATGAATCCTGAAGAATTGCAGCAGTGGAAAGCGCAAATATACGATTATCAGCAAAAAGCACGCACAACTCCACCACCAGCGCAAACAACCTTACTGGACTTACCAGCTAACCATTGCGACCCCGAACGTATCGACCCCCTCACCTTACAGTTACAATCGATGGCGTTTTATCGAATGCCTGCGAACTATCCTGGTAACGCTTGCTTATATTTTGTGGTGGATAGTGCAGCGCAGTTGATTTTATATGTGGGGGAAACCTGTAAAAGTAACAAGCGTTGGAAGGGAACCCACGACTGTAAAGACTACATTGCCAGCTACCAAGATTTACACTATCGCTACAAGCTACAAACTGCTGTAAACATCGGCTTTTGGTGGGATACACCCCAACGACGGGAAGCACGTCAAGAATTGGAATTGTATTTAATTTTGAAGTGGCGATCGCCTTTTAATAAGGAAAATTGGGAGAGGTGGGGACAGCCGTTTGGGAAGAGTTGAAGGTAAATTTTAAACAATATCTGTTGGGAAGTTTGGGTAGCAGATGTAAGATTTTATGAGTTTATTGTCTATTTAAGATTTAAAACAACAATGCCACTAAAAATTATTGATAACTTTGACAGCAGTTTTTCACTCGACCCAGATGCCAAAATAGCACTATTTGAACTGCTAAAAAATGAGAGCTTTTTGAGTCAGGTAGCTAGTCAAGTAGCTGATAAATTAAATGGTAATTCTGTCGAATTTACCGAATTAATATTCCAACCCCTTCCTTACACCACAACTACACCCAAAGGGATGCCCGCCGAATTTGAAAAGTACCATAACTCAGACAATCACTTCATAATTAATGTGCCGCCCAATTTTATGTTCAAAGCCAAAATATCTAAGCCCAGCCGTCTCTGTGCTATCTATCGCTCATTCCCCGCAATCACCGAATGATGAAACTTGCTATGCAAGGCATGTGGTGGTAATCCTTCCATCATCAACTTACGCACGTTCATATAATCGTTTTCAAAAATGCCATATCTTTCATTATTTTCGCCCATTTTCAACACGTATTCACCATCAAATACCACACCAAAATAAGTGGCTCCAGTGCTGTCATCCCTCCAAGTTGGATCGATTACTTCCCCCATATCGTTAACGAGCCATGCATGGGCGATCGCAAGGTTTAAATAATCATCAATGGCATATCCTTCGCAGTAATGGTAGTCACCGTGCAGCAACAACCTTTCAAAACAATTTTGATAACATAGCCCTGATTCCCCACGAAAAGGTGAGGGTAGGATGCGATCGCGGAAGGGTTTACCGTAGTCTAAAACTAATGCTTGAATACTTCTATAGCGCAAATCGTCTCGTCGTGCATAGATTCTATCCATTGCATCTGCTTCATGTTTAATTTTGGCAAGCAGTTTATCGAGGTTATTATTCACGTGATTGTGATTAAATTCCTCCTAGATTATACCATCTATATTTATGCACACCTCTCATTTTTGATTCCTCATATCCGTGGTCATCCGCAAAAATAAGATATGTTCCATCCCCACACAAAAAGCCATATTCCTCTTCATTTTCAAACTTCGTTAATTCTAACATTACCTTAATAATTATTCGTTCACTTGCAGATATATTATAATTTTTAAAAAGCAAGTCTTTAATTTCTTTAACGGAAACACCATCAAAAAATCTTGGGTTTTCGTTAGTAAGAATATTAACAATTTTAGTTTTTAATTCTTCGGCTTTCATAAAAGTTATTATTCTAATCTTTTCAGCCAACCAATAACATTACAATAATAAAAGTGTTCATATTCCTCATCTGCAATCCTTATATCTTCATAGTTATGGGGATATGGAAAAGAGCTATAATATCCTTCCTTAATCGAGCCGTCTTCTAATATAAAAAGATAAGTCCCATGATTTTCAGGTAATCCTTCAAAAAATTGAAATGTAAAAGTTTTATCTGGCATTTTCAGTAATCTTCAAATATTTTTTAGACAATTCTATTGCTAAATTCATATTTCTTTTTTCTACAATTTGCATCATTGCTACAAGTCTATTTGTCCAGTATTCACGGATTGAATCAATTTCTAGACATGCATAGTTAATCGATATCTTTTCTTCAACATCATCCGATTCTAAACTTAACATTGCCAGCTTGTTTGCACATTGAATTTCACTAGTACAGAGCGCATATTCAGCTTCAACCATTGATGTAAATTGTTCGGCGATCGCTTGCTGCTCTAAACTCATATATTCTGTATTTCTAAACATAATCAATAACCCTCTCGTTCCATTTTCATAAATTTGTGTAACTTACGTTTAATTAAATCCTCGTCGCTTTCGGAGTCCCACCGTTCCTTATTCAACCATTGCATCATTTCTAGTGTGGGAGTAAATGAGATTATTGGTAATTTTTTATCTTCTTTAATTTTATTATCCACTATATTATCACCCCATTCTCCTAATATTTCTTGCTTGCGAGAAGTAATAGGTTTTAGCTCGTCCAAGGGCATCACTTCAATTTTGAGATAGCCACCACGCGATTGAAAGTGCCAACGAGAATTGTAATTATTCAAATATTTTTCTGCACCTTTTTGGGTTTTCCACTTCTTGCACCAATCAAAGTTTTTATCAGTCCAAGTAATTTCGGTGGCAGTCGGTGTATATAACCAACCTAAAGGTTTATCATCTTCGTTGTAACAGCGATATCCGTAGTACATCATTTTTTTAATTAGACTTTCGTATAGTCAAATTTAAGTTTTAAATAATTACCATCTAGCAATGGCTTATCGTGCTTAATATTATTAAATTTCACTCTCCACCCATTACCAAAACTGGTTCAATCCACACTAATTTTCTCTTCTGCCTGCCTTCTCCATAGGGTTGATTGCGGATAAATCCCCTGCGCCAATCAGGGCTTCTAGTACCAACCTGTTTGCTGCCATCGCTGCTTACCGTACCCTCGCGCTTAAGTCGATATTCTTGACCAATCCATAATGGTTGGTATAAGTCTTGTGCTTGTGCTTTACCAAAACCTTGATTAACAGTAACTTTTTGTCGTTTTTCTTCTGCGTCAACTAATTCGGGACGGCACTGCATGATTAAAATTAATCGCAGAAAAATTGATTGTATATATTCGTTAAATCCAGCAACTACTTTTGGGTCAATATCTTCTGAGTCTGTAAATGTGAGTTTCTGACCATTCAGCTTAAATCTACGACAGAAAAAACTATCACCATCACTACAAGCCCAAAACAGAATATCTTGCTCTGTATCGTAATGCCAATAGATTGCATCAACACTCTTATTTTCAGGTGAGAAAATAACATCTTTAGGCAACATAAATAGTCCTGTTTTCATTGCCCAATTTAATTCTTGAATTTCAACCGTTAGTAAAGATTGTTGTAGTGCTTCGAGTAAATCTTTTCCAACCCAATAAGCAGGACATTTGGCTTGACCAATTTTGAATAAAGTGTAGAGAGTAATATATTTGGACTCAGCAGGGTTATTTTTTAATCCCCACAAAAGGTCTTCTTCTTTTACTGAATAGTACATCTCGGCAACAATGCCACAAATCTTTTCATAACTTTCATACCCATCGACACGTGCGACGGGGCGCAGCGCAATCTCTTTGTACCAACCTTTGGGTTTTTTAAGCATGTTTAAGCACTATAAACAATTATTTAATGATAATCATCTAAATAATTCATTAATTCGTTAATATCATCTTTATTTAAGCCTTCAGCAGCAGCTAATTTTTCCCATTCTTCCCCAGTATGAGTTTCGCTGTTGTGTTTAGCTAAGAAATTCCGAACTGTTTCATTTTCTGGTAAGCCATTTAAAGCGTTTACTAATTCTTCAATAGCAGCTTCTGCCATCACTGACCATGTTTGAATTTGTGGATGCGTTGCATCTAAAACATTCAAATCTTTTTCAATTTTATACCCATTAATTTTTGCAAAACGTCGAGTTAGTTTTTCTACTAATCCTTGCTGTTGAAAGTATCCAAGTTCGATGGTCATGTTAACTCACAATTTACAGTTCAAACTAATACTAAAGCAAATTTACTGACAAGAATCACAGATTTTGCACTTTTTATAGGTGTATAGCGATCGCTCACATTTTAAGCAGCATCAAACATATTCTCACGGTGCCAGCGCAATGCATCCAGTCGGGGGTAATATTGCAGTTGTGTTGGTAGAGTTATGCGATCGCCTACAAATTCCCCCATCGGTTTAGCATTGGGGGAAACTTCGCGGAGGTTATTAGAAACGATGATAGTGTAATCGTTATCAATGGTGAACCAACCCCGGTCAAAAGCCCAGTGATGGTTTTTGCAAAGGGACAAACCGTTATCGATGCGGTCATCATAGAACTGGGAGAAAGGTTTAATGTGGGAGCCATCGACAATGTTTTTACCATCGGTGTCGAGTATCTGTAACCCGCAGAAAGCACAAGTATAGTTGTAGGTGGAGGTAATGATTTTACGAAATGCACCATCCCTAACGATAACTTTTTGTTCATCTTCGAGTTCTTCGGGTTTGTAGACCTTGCCACCTTGCGATCGCAGGTTCTCTTCTATTTCAGCAAAGGCATTAACTTGTAATAGTGGTTCGATATCTTGGGTTTGATCTTTAAACCAAGAGTCAATTAATGTGTGGGTTAAGATGCTGCGATCGCCTGGATTTTGTAGAAATTGCCACAGTTCGGGGTCTAAGTAAACATATTCAACGGTTCCTCTAATGGTGCTAGGGGTACGAATTTTGACTCTGGCTTGCATTAATCCTTCAAACCCCACCTTCATTTGATAATGCCAGAAGCCATCGCTAGTTAGGTGATAAAAAGGTAGTCCTATATCGGGTTTGCGTACTGGTTCTAGGTGGCTCCAAAGTTTAAGAAACGTGGCAATGAGTTCGGCATTGAAAGGAATTTGGTTTTGGGTAATTTGCCCTGTCGCTATCATTTCAACGATAGATAATAGCAAAATCGGTTTGTTGGGAGCGTCGGGGCTAACGTTTAAACCAATTGGGTTTAATACTTTGACTTTGGGAGAAAACTTTTTAACGTAGTAAGCCAGGTCTTTAATCATTACAATAGACAGCTGCTAAAGTTCTAAAAGTACATGGGATAAGAAATTGCCGCTATGAAAATCAAATATGCTATCAATCTAAGCAAAGGACTCACCTTTTGGGTGATTTTAGGGCTGATGATTTTATACCAAAATTTCACCCTTGGTTGTTGGGTTTATCTAGCATTACACGGTACTTATGGTTTTTTATGGCTACTTAAAGACCGTATTTACCCAGATAAACAATGGGAACAAGAAGTTTCTGTTATTCAGGGATTATTGGGCTTTGGAGCAGTATGTTTATACTGGATAGCACCGTTTATCCTCATCAGCAGTGGTAGCATACCGTCGCTGCCATTGGTCGCGATCGCAATTTCAATGAATATTTTGGGTGTATTTTTGCACTTTACCAGCGATGCCCAAAAATACTTTACCCTCAAGTATCAACCAGGACTAATCACCGAAGGTTTCTTTGAGCGTTGTCGCAACACAAATTACTTGGGAGAGATATTAATTTATAGTTCTTTTGCCATGTTGGTTCAACACTGGCTGCCATTCTTAATTTTTGGAGGTTTTATCACCGCCATATTTATTCCAAATATGCTCAAAAAAGACCAATCTCTGTCTCGCTATCCTGAATTTGCAGATTACAAACGCCGCTCTGGACTTGTGTTTCCCAAGTTATTTACACCTTTTGTTCGGGCAGAGAATAATTCTGTTGTCAGGGATAATTAGTGATGTCTAACATTGCCAAAAAAGAATTTCGTTGTACTCGCAACGCCCTATACATGGACGACTGCGCCGGACGCGATGACTTGCGCGAACGGCAGGGACATTACATTTGGGCAATCAACGAAGAAGCTGCATGGCAAGAAATGGCAAAACGCTACCCCAAAGAAACCACAGCAGGGTTTACAGTTCAGGAGTGGTTTGGTGGTGGTAGCACTGCGGTAATGGAAGTACGCGATGGTGGAGAACGCCCTGCTGGATTAATAAAAGCACTCAAAGAAGTTCAAGCAACGGGAAAATGTAATATGCTTGATGCAAACTGTGCGATCGCAGTTTTAAATAATCTCGGTTATAAAACTATTGCTGATTGGTTAGATAAGAATTTAGATCGATACATTGATATTATTGATGAGCTTTTAAAATAAACCACAAAATAAATGCAACAACAATTATCACCACGTCCACATCTAATGGAAGCTCTAGATGAGGTCAAGAGAAGCAACCAATGCAACATGTTTAACCGCGCTTGTGTCATCTTGGCAATGCACAACCTGGGTTATATTGAAGAAGCTGATTGGTTAGCAGCAAATATTGATAGTTATCTAGATATATTGATTATGGAATATCAGCAGTGGATGCATGATAACGAACCCGAATCATTAGCACAACAGTTAGCACGAGAAACTGGTTTAAAAGTAATTGTGGATTGAAGAGAGTCAGCTAACTTGACTGGTTTGAGCATCAGGTAGTTTTTACCACCAATTAGGAAAACAACTGAACACGCGACACTTCATATTGGCGACAGATTGCTAAGTCAACTTTAGCTGCTTTAATAGAACGTACAGCAATACTAGATAGTGAATATACTTTAAGGTCTGGGGTTTCAGTATTTGCAAGTGCTTTGAAAGCTTCGATTGCACTTATACTTGCATCTAGGGATACCACGAACGGTTTTAAATTTATCCAATGTATTGCTGCACTTGCAGACCAAGTTGCTGATTCCCTTTGATGATATTCTCTGTAGCCTAATTCAAAAGCATCAAGGGCTTTTTTCTCTGTTGAAAAAGTTGACAAATTGTTATTATCATCCAAACAAAGAAATGCTCCTTCTGCTGTATCAAAAACTATAAAGTAATTTTGCTTTGTTCTCATATTTAACCCAATTCTCGACAAATTTTGGATATTTTATATTAACATTTAATAGTAGTAAAAATATACTATTAAAGATAATAAATGTGAATCAAACCAGAAAAATTATCCATATCGACATGGATGCTTTTTACGCATCGGTGGAGCAACGCGACAATCCGGAATACCAAGGTAAACCTTTAGCAGTTGGTAGTTCACCAAGTCAACGCGGGGTGGTGCAGCTGCAAGTTATGAGGCAAGAAAGTTTGGGATTCATTCGGCGATCGCATCAAGTATGGCAGTTGCAAAATGTCCACATCTCATCATTGTCCGTCCCAGGTTTGATGTATACCGAGGGATATCGGCTCAGATTCACGATATATTTCGACGCTACACCGATATATTTGAACCTGTTGCCCTCGATGAAGCATATCTTGATGTCAGCGAGAATAAACAAAATATACCTTATGCTTCCACCATAGCTAGGTTAATCCGAGCGGAGATATTTGGCGAAACCAACCTCACCGCATCAGCAGGGGTATCCATCAATAAGTTCCTCGCAAAAATGGCATCGGGTATAAACAAACCCAATGGTATGACCGTTATACTGCCGGAAGATGCGATCGCTTTTGTGGAAAATTTACCCATTGAGAAGTTTCACGGCATTGGTAAGGTGACAGCCGCTAAAATGCAATCATTGGGTATTAACACCGGGGCTGATTTGAAAGAGCGATCGCTTAATTTTTTGGTGCAGCAGTTTGGTAAATCTGGGCAATACTATTACAACATTGCCAGGGCTATTGATGACCGAGCGGTGGAACCAAACCGTATTCGCAAATCGATTGGTGCAGAAAATTCGTTTGCTCTTGATTTGAGCGATAAGGCAACGATATTAATGGAACTCGAACAAATCGCCGAAACCCTACACGAGCGATTGGAAAAACACCAAACATCGGGTCGAACGTTAACATTGAAAGTCAAGTTTTCAGACTATCAACAAATTACCCGCTCTCGAACTTTCGGAAGTAGTATCAATAGTTTAGATACAATTATCGCTGAAGCGATCGCGCTATTGGAAACAATCGAACTAAATGACCGTAATATTAGATTGTTGGGCATTTCGCTATCTAATCTCGATAACCTGCAAACTTCGCAGATAATTCAACTACCATTGTTTAAGTTGTAAAACCACAATTATTCAGAGCGGTTACATCAGATACAAACATTACATCACTATGGCGATCGCTCATGTTAAACCAAGATTTTGCGCCAACCTGGGGGTGTAGAAAAATATGGATGAATTTTAGCGGCTGAATTGTTTATGGGGTATGGATTTGAAGGGTTTTTAACGCATTAAAGGTTAGCGCAACTCTTAAAACTATTTCTGTGTAAGGGTTTCAGCGATTTGCAACTGGAGGCTCTTGACAAGTCGATGGCTGAAAAGGTACTTTATTTTATATCAGCGCAACTGCACCTTGAAAACCAAATACAGCAAGCCTTCTACAGCGAGCTATTGCAATTAACATTAATCCCTATCAGGGATTGAAACCACCAACCACCCCGCGAATGTTCACAAAAGGTGATTGCAATTAACATTAATCCCTATCAGGGATTGAAACTGTTCTTATTTGGTATGACCGACATTTCTATTATTGCAATTAACATTAATCCCTATCAGGGATTGAAACGCTTTACCTATAAAGGCGATGCGACACAAATCATATTGCAATTAACATTAATCCCTATCAGGGATTGAAACATATGGTATTCACAACAACGGTATATTAAGGTTTATTGCAATTAACATTAATCCCTATCAGGGATTGAAACTTAAAATCGGAACAGGTAAAGCTGTTCTGAAAATAGATTGCAATTAACATTAATCCCTATCAGGGATTGAAACGCTTGAGCAGGCTGCATTGCGAGATAGCCATATATATTGCAATTAACATTAATCCCTATCAGGGATTGAAACATGAGCAAATTACAAACTTTGATGATTTGCTTGATATTGCAATTAACATTAATCCCTATCAGGGATTGAAACCCTGCAAATACTGACTGACAACTATCACATTTACATTGCAATTAACATTAATCCCTATCAGGGATTGAAACATTTGCTTCACAGCATGGGCAGAACACCTGTTAATTGCAATTAACATTAATCCCTATCAGGGATTGAAACTTTGTGTCGGGCTTGTAAAAATGAAACGAGTGAATTGCAATTAACATTAATCCCTATCAGGGATTGAAACTAGTGCCAGATAATGAGTATTCATCGCTGAATTTATTGCAATTAACATTAATCCCTATCAGGGATTGAAACCAATTACTTCTTTGTAACTAGAAAGGTTTATTTTAATTGCAATTAACATTAATCCCTATCAGGGATTGAAACTGATTCAAATTCCCTTTCACCAGGAGATTTTTCATTGCAATTAACATTAATCCCTATCAGGGATTGAAACATCAAGATACAGCCCCATTGGTGACGAGTATGCGGTATACAGATTGCAATTAACATTAATCCCTATCAGGGATTGAAACACCAAGCTCAACATCAATTACTACTTGATAAGGAGGTGCGAATTGCAATTAACATTAATCCCTATCAGGGATTGAAACCTACTGGCTCAGATTTATGAAAAGAATTTCCGAAGAGCAAAAATATACAGCAATCGAGCTATATAAACTTGGTTACAGCCAAGCAAAAATAGGAGAAAAGCTTGGATTCACTGGGCAAGCCATCGGCAAAATACTTCGCAAATCCAAAATAGAAACTTGCGTAGGTGGCTACAATGAAGCAAGAAGCGATATCCAAGAAAAGCACAAAAAAATTATGGGTTTTGTGGAAAAAGGATATTCTATTAATGCGATCGCCAGGAAAATGAAAATGTCTCCGGCTGGAGTGCATTATGTCGTTTTAAAATACTGAATAATTACTTTATTCTTAAGAAGTGAGATTAGAATCAACCGTATTTAACCTCAAAAACAGGTCATATTTAAACTGAGGATTACTTTCTGCCGATACAATATTGACATTAATTTTAGCTTTTCTTACCAACAGTCTTTGCTCTGGAGTAAAACCTATATCTGAACCTTCCAGATGATTTATATCTTTCCATAATTTACCAGCCAATGAAGGTAAATATTCGGTTTTTTGCAAAGTGAATGGTGGAAGTAATTTTCCAAATTCATCTTTTAATATGCCAACAAACTGGTAAATTGTTGATAATCTTTGCAACCCATCAACTACTTCCCAAATACCGCTATTACCTTGGTATACAAATATTGATGAAATTGGTATACCCAATAGAATTGACTCGATAAATTTGACTTTTTGCGACTCAGACCAGCGCAACCCTTTATTAAAAACTGGGTAAATTTCGATTTCTCCCTGCTCATATAAAGCAATCCACTCACCGATCGACATCGAGTATCTATCCGAGCGAATTTGTTTGCGCTTGCTGTCGATTTCGGCTTGGAGTGTATCGATTTGTTGTTCGATATGCATAATATCGCTTCCAATGTTGTGGAAAATATCAATAATACACTTCATTCTAACTATCAAGTGTTGGAGGCGCGATCGCTAATAATTTGTGATGCCCTTAAAGCTTCTCTAACCTCTAGATATCATTATTTTAATTGAAACTCTAATTTCGGCTGAATTTATAGTCGAAGGTTTACAAAAAGGTTTCTCTAGATATCATTATTTTAATTGAAACTCTAATTTCGGCAGCTGCTCAAATTACAAATTAAACAGCAATTATCAAGCTATAGTTAACCTAAGTATATATACTGAAGTAAGTTAAGCGGGAGGAGAAAGCAGGATGAAGCGATTATTATCATTCTTGGGTTGGGCTTGGGTAGCTTTTTGTTTTATAGGTGTAATGGGGCTTATAAGTAAAGGAGAAGTAGTGACTGCAATTATGGCATTGTTGTGGGGGTTGATATTTTTACCACCACTTTGGAGGCTAACAAGTCGGTATGGTTTGGCTAAAAATGTTATTGGGCGAATAATTTTGTTCGTGATGGTTCCAGTTATTTTTCCATCTCCACCCCAAAACCAATCAGTAAAACCAGTTGAACAAGTACCGCAAGCGATAACTTCGTTAAGCTCCGCTAACGCAACTCCCACCACCACATCAACTGTAGTAACAAATCCAAGCTTGGAACTAAAATCGGCTGAAGAAGCCATTGAAAGGTATAAAAACACCCCAAATGTAGTTGCGAATCCAAGCTTGCAAGCCATTCCCAGCCCAAACATCACAGATGCACCACTACCAACTCCAGCCACAGTAGCAACACCAAAACCTGCCATTACTCCAGAACAACGTGTATACATTCCGGTTTACCAAAATCCAATCGTACAGAAGGAATTGACTGCAAGCCCAACACAGACAGCCGAAGCCCAGACCAAAAGGGAAACGAAACCCACACCCAAACCACAACAAGCTAAACAGATCGAAAATCAAACTCTTGTAACTAACGGGTCAGCTATTCCCTCACAATCTGGTAGTTGTAAAAACTTACGCGCTAGGGGAATTGAAAATATTGATGTTAAAGCTAATCCTTGGGCAAAGCGGTTAGATAGGGACGATGATGGGGTTGCTTGTGAGGCAAATTAAGTAAACAAGCGAAAATATCCATTTATGCCAAATAACTGGTCACAAGAAAGTTACATCAAAGCCTACAAATTTGGAGCACATGCACATCAAGGGCAGAAATTTCCAGGTACAAACATCTCTTACATCATGCACTTGAGTTTTGTGAGTATGGAAATCATCGCGGCTTTGAATATAGAGACAAAACGTGATGGAAATTTAGCACTTCAATGCGCTATTTTGCACGACACTATTGAAGATACTGATACAACTTTTGAGCAATTAGAAAACAAATTTGGGACAAAAGTAGCTAATGGAGTATTAGCTTTAAGCAAAGATAATAGTTTAGATAAACATGAACAAATGTCCGATAGCTTGCGAAGAATAAAGGAACAACCACAAGAAATATGGATGGTAAAGCTAGCAGACAGAATAACTAATCTGCAAGCACCTCCAGATTATTGGAAGGAAGATAAAATTGTTCGATATCGAGAAGAAGCGATTGTGATATATGAAGCTTTGAAAGATGCAAGTCCGTTTCTAGCTGCACGGTTAGCAGGTAAAATTGACGATTATAATAAGTGAATAAAGACTATTCTCTTATCTTTTCTTATCGAAATTGCTGCCATAAAATACCGATAAATGATACCGCAAACAAAGAATGGGCAATAGTTGCGGGTACATTAGCAGTACCATCACGAAAGCTATAAAATTGGGATAATGTTGCTAAAGTATGGAAAATACATAGGGCAACTAATCCCGGTTGTAATACTTTGATATCGCTCAGATTCAACATTAAAAAGCTCAAAGTTCCAAAAGCTAAAGCACCACATCCAATTATCCGCAGTAAAGAAATAGCCGTGGCAGTATCTTTTAAAATTAGACCGGGAAAAAACAGAAATACAATGCCTACTCCTATTTCAAAAATAGTATTGGCAATCAATAATATTCGCATAAATTTACTTTTAAACCCACTATTATACCACTACTAACTCTTCCATCAGTGTATTATTAATTCTCTGTGCTTCTTCCGCAGTTCTTTCAGCCACATCAAAAGCCTCCCGTACTAGCAGCCGTACCTTTTCCGGCAGATGAGCAAACTTATCTGTGTTGACTATCATGATGCGACAACCGGGGTATGGTGCAAAATCTGCAAATGGTTCCATTCCAGATTGAATCAAGAGCTTCGACAACAGCACAATCGAGTGGGGTTTATTATTATCCTCACTGCGGTTTATTGCCCCAGCAAAATAACCACAAAACCAAGCCAAAGTATCGATATCATCGTGCAGTGCAGTGATTGTTGCCGCTAACAGTTGTCTGTTTAACTCAACTGGGGAATTGTCTAAAATTTTGTCCAGAGATTCGGGATTGCCTTGGATGGTATGGTGCAACACTTGTTCGATTAGCTGGTTGGCTTGGGGCATGATACTTGAGAGTTGGGAGCAAGGCAATTTTAGCAGAGTACGAGGGGATGCGATCGGCATTATCAAGTATAAGTTTAACTCAGTATTTGAGAGACATATGCTACTTCTATATCTAAAGGCAGAGTTCGCTTATACAGATTTTTGCTATGGTGTATAAAAAAAATATATACAAGGATAATTAAAACGCGCAAAGTTAATTTTGGTAAAGGACTTCAGCTAAACTACTAAGTATAAACAACTTACTTAATTTATATTTTTAGACATCAATATTAGCAAGCAAGCAGACAAAACTTGTGTCTGAGTGTCAAAAATACGTGTTCGTTCCCTGAAAAAGCAGTACAAGGTTGCAGCTACAAAAAATGTCTATCGGCTAGTTTCAGTATTCGGCTTCTATGGCGGATAAGGAAACTAATTGGACTATCTATGAGTAGCGAAAAAAATAGCTCAGAAGCAAGTAAAGCTGCAAATGAACAAACAAAAGAAGAACAGTCTAGGGAAAAAAAGCCTTGCTTAAAAAGCTTAATACTTTGGCTAGGAGAGAAAGATAATGGGCAAGAAGCATCCTTTCTAGTTAAAGCAATCTCATCAGGAAATAATCTTGCTCGTGCGATGATAATTTTGGGATTAACACTTTTCTTTGTCAGACAAATAGCCTTAGAAATTATCGACCGTTTTGTAGTGCAAGTCGATGAAATAGCTTTTTCGGGTGAAGGTAATCCCATCATCAAAATTAAGGGTAAACAGTCACTACAAGTTATTAGCATTCCTGCATATCAACGATGGATATCTCCTGGAATTATACTCAATAATGGTACTAAGATACAAATAAGAGCTACTGGTTCAGTAGCAACTGGTTTAACCATTCCTAGATATCTAGAGGGGGAGTTGTACAAGCAATTTAATAACGAATTAGGATGGAGGCTCTCAAGGCTAGAATTTAATGAAGATGTCTATTTAGGCTGGAGAGAAGCTGATGGCAGACTTCTTCAGGGATATGGCTCTGACAAGTCTGAAGATAGTATTTACGGGTCTAAGTGCATTGATGAAAAATCACGCCAGAAAAAATTAGTCCCTGAATTAGGATATGGAGTCTTACTCGCATTCTTTGCAAATAATAATACCAAGTCAGCAGACAAAGTATTTATCAGTAAAGATAAAAACAAGTTCTTCATGATAGGAAAACAGGCAGAAATTGAATTTATTCCAAAAACAAACTCCTATCGGGTAACATACGCAGACGAGCAAGGAGACAATCAAATTCGCGATATCCCGGCAAATAATTGGGAAGGAAATACTCTACACTTCACAATTAACGACAGTGTTGTTCAAAAAAAAGAAGAATTTAAAATGCTCTCAGAATGTCTAAGTCAAGAGAAGCAAGCACCACAAAACCTGAAAAAGTACGTGCAACATCAAGAAGAACGCTACAAAAGAATGTATGAAAAACTTTCACACCCAGAATCAATATGGTTTATGGACAATAAAGGAGATTTTACAGTCACCATTATCACAAACCAGAAGTAAACATGAATTTAGTGCGATCGCCTAGTTTATATTACAACTTTAGTATCATTAGATATCAAATAGGTTCTATAAGCCATCAACGGCGTGAGTTTGTGCAATTTCACGATACCTAATACTTCCCGCACTCCTGCAATAAGCCCGACATATCCAAAACCCGTTGCGACCAAGCAGCAACAATTGCAGCAAGATTTACAATTTCAGTTGAATTATTTTGATTTACCCACCCTTGTAGTAATTCTTGCAGTTGGGTTAATTCGGCATGATGGAGATGGGTTTGTTGTTGCAACAAATTGACATACAGTAAGCTTTCTGCAAGCAAAACCGGAACTATTTCATGGCTGGCGTTTTTTTGGCTCCAAGACTTGAGACGCGCTAAACTTGCTGCCAATTCTCCCAACTGTTGGGGTATCGATTGATTTAAAAAACTTGCTTCAATTGCGTTCCAGTTGGGTGTCATAATTCTTCTGCGGTTCGGAATAAATAGTTTTTGATAATAGTCAGCTACAAATTTTCTAAACTAAAATCATGAGGATTTTGCAACATAAAATTATCATCTTCTTTAATCAAGTCACCCGTACAACGAATAAGCGATCGCTCTTGATAAGCGGTTTGAGCGTTGATATATTCTTGACCGACTAATTCAATTTTAATTTTGCGTAATTTATCGACAACTATACCCATCAAAAAAACTTCACCACTTAACTTACCATTCGCAGTTTGGTTTTGAACTTGAGTTACCATGCCTTGAATAGTAATATTCTTGATATTTGTCACAAGTTCGCTCAATATATCGAGTTGCGAACGATTTTCTGCTTTTTCTAAAGTTTCTATAATTTCGTAGATTCGACGTGGATAATCGTCAAAATCTTTATCTAAAGGTAAATAAATTTTTAACTTATCATCCGCAAAAGTGTCTCGCGTCCAAGTTGAGACTTGTTGCGGTACATTTGTTCTTTCGTGCCATTGGTGAGACTGCAAATAAGCTACTACTCTACTCGGCTCTATACTTTTTAAAATATCGCGATCGCAAACAATTGCTTTCATAGCATCCCTCTTGTTTCTATTTGCTGCATTATCGAAGTGATAGCATCAACTGAAAATAACTGCATTCGTGGCAAATAAACAGTCAAGCTTTCAGTGTTTCGTGTTTCTGGCTGTCCCTTTAATGATAGCCAATACCCACAACGACGCACACAAAGTTCGGTTTCAGACTGCTTAACCCATTCGCTCAACTCGTTGGGAATTAAAACAACCACTAAAATTTTAGGAACAAGAGTTTTTGGTTTTCTTAACTCATTGTAGTTTTTAAGCTTAAGAGGATATCTGATAAAACTATCATCAATTATATCAGTAGATGTAGATTTTACCTGTATTTCCAAACGAGGCGGATATTGAGAATATTCTTTTTCTTCACCGGAAACGATAACATCTATACCACCTATATCCATCGGTCTAGATGATATTTGGCATGAATATCCTGCTGCTGATACAACTGCATAAATATAGGCATAACTAAACTCTTCTTTCTGGATGTTTATATCCATTTGGCTAGCACTTATTTCTTGAATTTGCCTTTGGTACTTTCAATTAATTATCTGAAAATACTACTTTATTTTACTATTAGTTCATGTTATTTATATCTGTAAAAACAACATTAAATATCTGCCAAAAAATAATAATTTAATAGCCATTATTCAATCATTTTAATATTTTTGTAAGTAAGTCAGCGCAAGTCAAACCATTACCCCCAACACACCCAATATTTCCCGCACAGGTGCTTTCTCCACATCCAACTGCTGCACCTGAGCAAGCAACTTTTTGGGAATATAACGCGAAGATTTGGTTAGGCGATCGCCCCCACTCCAAAATTCGTAATGGTAATAAGCCTGTGAGTAATCTTTAGCACCCCTAGTAATAGTGCGCCAGTGGATACTACCGCTACCATCACCTTTACGCCGTTTACTAGGGGATATCTCATTACTAGGGCTATTACTAGGGCTACCTACAAATGTAGTGATTTCAAAGCTTTCAGCATGATTAACCTGCTTATCCCCTAGTAAATTATCCAAATTATCATCATTACTAGGGCTATTTTTCTCATCCCCTAGTAAATTACTAGGGCTTGACCCAATACCCAACAATTCCAATATTTCTATAACTGGGCGCTTCTGTTTCTCGGCTTCTTCAACCAGCCCTAGTAATTGTTTGGGAATGTACTTGGTTCGCTTTTTACCATTTTCCTTCCAGTGATAGTAAGCCTGGGGGTAATCCTTGCCGTTTTTAGTAATGGTGCGCCAGTGAATACAGCCATTACCAAAACCTCGCTGTCTTTTACTAGGGGATAAGTCAACTTTACTAGGGCTATTTTCTTCATCCCCTAGTAATGGCTGAGTAGCTGGCATTGGGGGAATATAACCATACTCATCAAACACTTCCCTAAACTTCTCCCAATTCTCCCCCCAGTACAAAAGTACGTGTGATTGCCTCGCTGCTAACTTGGGTTTGTAGTCAGCATCCAAAAACTTGATGCGTCCCTTCCAAAAACAAACGGGTTGCTGTTTCAACACCGGAGATAGCCAATTAGTATCGGTAGCTGCGGGGACTAATGCGATCGCCTCTATTACCCTTCCCGATTCCACCTCAGCCTGTAGTTTTTTCATCCACACACCAGGACACGAGTACGGTGGGTTCATAAACACACACCCATGCCACTTGCGGTTTAGTCCGTCATCGTCATCTGTAAAATGCGATCGCGCCAATATATGTTTGCCGTCATCCGCACAAGGGTCGAGGTCAATTTGTCCCAGCACCTGAAGCACTAATTCAATGATGTGGGGTGGTGTGTACCAACAATCGTTCGTTTTAGATTTTGGGGAATCTTCTTCTGGTGAGTAAGCAGTAAACCTGTGGTTCGCTGGCGCTATCGCAACAAAAGGGTCTATTTCTAAAACCGATGAACTATCAATATCTAAAGCTTCCAAGGCGAATCGAAGCGAGTCAGTTTGTTGGTGAATTGCCGTATGTATAAGCCGATTTAGAACTTGGGAACTTTCAATATAGGCTTGGATTACCAATGCTTGTGTTAATTCAATTGGATTTGATGCGATCGCCAACCAATCAATTACCCATTTGCTTACCAAAACAGCAAATGCAGCACTACACCATTGACCGCAATTTACCGCTACTTGAGGATGTGCCCAAGTACCTTGTAAATAAGCTGGCTTACCTCTACGAATTTCAATTAACTTGGATACGGGAATTCCCGTATCCATAGAAAGCTCATCAATAAAGTCTTTTGTAGCATCTAGCCTTAAATAGTCGTTGAGTTTCTTTTCTGAAGCTTGAGCCATTTTGGTCAGGTTAATGTAGCCATCTTCATGGCGTTGACCAATCTGTAAGCCATTAGCTTCGTGAAGTATTATATTCATGTGCGTTAGTGTCGATAACGTACTACCCCTGGGGCTATGGCTGGTGCAAACAGCCACCCACGAGGGGCTTGGTAATACAATTTTACTTTGATCGCAGATTAATTCATCTTCATAAATTTCATCACTGTTTGCAAAGGGAATTGAGGTACAAGACTCGCTGGAGTGCAATTTGGGCAATTCTGGGGTCGAGGATATTTCCAAGGGCGGCACGACGGGCGCGATTAATTCGGTTGCCGCTTTTAGTTCCTGGGGGGATGTCCAACCTATCGGGAGTCCGAACTGTTGTTCCAGCCACTCTGGATTGAACACTTCGTTTTTCTGGAGAATGCCCAGTTTCTTCGCTTGCGCCTCGGATTTGGTATTCCCAGGTGGTCGGCAAGCCGGAGAACTTTTCGACAACGCACCGGGACGTGGCAACGAGTAAGAGCCTTTCACCTCTCCAGAGAGTCTCAAACTGTTGTGTTCCGACAACAACCCATTCCGCATCGTACCCACTTGTGTAAAGCTCCCTGAGCATCTGTTGGAAATATGAGCCGGGTTCGTTTCCGGGATTAATAGGGGCTGATAACAATCCAGGCACGTTTTCGAGACAGAAAAATTTGGGTTGGCTTCTTCTGACAATTCGTAAAACTGCGGGGATACAGTCTCTAGGGTCTTGATTTCCCAATCTTTTTCCTTCAAGCGAGAATGGGGGGCAGGGTGGCGAAGCTGTGATGAGGTCTGCATAATTTGGTTCGATCCAAAGTTCTTTCACATCGGGGTAAATTGAAATTCCGGGGAAGCGATCGCGCAGTCGGTCGCAGCAAAATTCGTCTCGTTCGCATAGTCCGCGTAGCTTAAAACCATTGATGATGGTTGCAGCTAGGGGAAAACCAGCGCCAACGCCACTACATAAGTCAATTTGTCGGAGCATGTTTCTATACACTCCTTTCGGTAAGTTCCTATCGATATAATTCCCGTGCAACACCCAGCTAAATACACCCAATCCGGCAAAGAAATCGGCATGGGTTAGCATCTATAGCGATTTTTTGAGGACTCCATAGGATTTATCAAACAGCACTGTCGCCGTACCAGTTTCACCGTGTCTGGCTTTTTTTAGTATTAATTCCAACACACCAGAATCAGTGCTATCGGGATAATAATATTCGTCGCGGTAAGCCAAGATGATATTATCTGCCACCATTTCTAAGATTCCCGATTGCGATAAGTCGCTCATCATCGGGCGCTTATCTTGACGACTTTCCACACCCCGCGAAATTTGTGACAGTGCCACAATCGGTACATCTAAATCCCCCGCCATTTTGTACAGACCACGGGCAACATCCCCCAGTTCGTAACTGCGGTTGCCACCAGAATCTTCCGCCATCATTTGCAAATAATCCACCACCACCAAACCTAACTTGCCCTCACGCGCTTTGATTTGACGACATTCGGAGGCAATGGAACTTACCCCAATCCCCCGATTGTCATTGATGTATAGGGGAAATTCCGAAGCTATTGCGGTAATTTTGGCAATACTTTCAAACTCCCATTCATCCAACGGCACTAAACCAGAACGGTGACGACGAATGCGATCGCTTTTCAGGGGTAAAATTCCCTGGTTTTTATATCGTTCGCTAGCGCTAATCAAACTCCACAGTCGATATTCAAGCTGTTCTTTACTCATTTCCAGCGAAAATATTGCCACTGGTAAATTGTGAAGTTGCATCATTTGAAACGCTAAATTAAGTGCAATTGCTGACTTACCCATCGATGGACGACCACCAACCAAAGTCAGGGTTCCAGCTTCAAAACCCACCATCAACTCGTCAAGTTCATCAAAGCTAGTGGGGTAAATTGGCTTGATAGTTTCGAGATTTTCGTAGGCAGTGGCGGCAATTGTGCTGTTGTGTTCGGTGTTGGTCGATAATTGCGATCGCGACAGGCGAAATAGTTTTTGTTCCGATTCGTTCAGCACCGTAAGTAATTCGGTTTCGGTTTGGTAACCAAGTTGAACAATTTCATTACCCGCTTTGATTAACTGGCGACGAGCGTATTTTTCCATCACCAAATTCGCCAAGGCATCAATATTAACCGCCGATACGGTACGCTCCACAAGCGACACAAGCTTATTACGTCCACCAACACGAGTTAATAAATCGTAATTATTTAACCAATCGGTGACGGTGAGTAAGTCGGTAGGTTTACCTGCATGGTGTAAACGTTGTACGGATCGGTAAATATCTCTGTGGGCGCTGATGTAAAAGGCTTCAGCATCGAGAATATCGCTGACTCGTGCGATCGCACCTGGGTCAAGCAATATCCCACCTAAAATTGCCTCTTCTGCATCGATATTTTGCGGTGGTAGGCAATCGGTCATTTTTCAGCCTCCAAGTCGCTTGCATGACTATTTCGCTTGGCTTCAGCGTTTTTTTCGCGAAAGTGTCCACGGGGATTCTCCCCCGAAGTTTGTGGGGACGGTCTCCGTCCACAAAACTTCTCTCCGGTGGCGCATTTCGCAGCTTGCCTGCGTTCCCAGTCTGCTTTGATTTGTTGCGTTCGTTCTTCAAGTTCGTTGTGAAATTCGTCGAGGGCGTTTTTGGTTGCAACTTGGGTTTGAGTTTTTTTAGCTTCAACTTTCTGGGCTGCAACGTATTTCTCGTAGTAAACTTCCCACCTGTTTTGACCTGCTTTGTTGGTGTGGGCAAGCCACGCCTCAATATCATTTACTTCCTGTTGTAAATTCTTCGTCTTTTTTTCACAAAAATTCAAAAAATTCGCTCGCGCTTCTTCTGAGAGAGTCTTTTTAAAGTCTAAATAAGTCTTATTAATCTTAGAGTTTTGGGATTCTGGCTCCATAAAGCTTTCAGACTCTGTGTGGTGTGTGGCGATCGATCGCGGTGTCTCACGATCCACCTGGGTGTGTGGCGATCGATCGCGGTGTGTAGCGATCGATCGCGGTGTCTCATCACACCTGGGTGTCTCATCACACCTGGATACTTCATTTAGTTCAGATGTATCATCGCACCACAACCCTTTAGGTTTAACCTTGGCTTTAACTTGCAGTAGTTCCAAGTCGATAAAGCCTTTTGCGTCTAACTCTTTAAGGGCACGGCTCACTGTTTGCCTGTGAATTACCCGCTCAGGCGTTGAGAACAATCGGGCAATTTCAGCGCAGTTGATGTCAACTCCTTGGTTATATGGATCGAGGGTGCGAATGTAGTACAACAAATCTTTTTCTGCTGGTTTCAATTCTCTACAAGCCCTTAACCATTCTTCATGTTGAAGTGGATAAAATTTACCTTGAATTTTGGTACTGTTTTGAGTCATAATGCACCTAAGATTTTTTTTCCCCCAGCCTATAAGCTGGGGCGATTTTTATTTCTGGCAAACACTTGTATTGGCGTTCGCTGTTGACAATTAACGGATAATATAGATATGAAAGCGATTAAAGATTCATTTAGTTCTATTGCCTCGTTAATTGTATAACGCTTAGTATAAGCATTATACGTATCGTATAAAATAACCAGCTGCGAAAAATGCAAGAATTTGTTACAGAAAAAACTGAATTGCACCAAAAGCTGTTTGATGAAATGCTTAATCGCTTCAATCTTTCAGCTAGAGATATTGCCTCAACGTCTGGCATTTCCGAAGTTATGATTTCGAGGTTTAGACATGGAAGGGCAGATTTGGGAACTGCTAAGTTTTTAGCGCTAATTGGTGCTATTCCTGAAGAAGCTAAAGATTGGTACATATCCCAACTACTTGGTGCCAAGCCAAAAATTAATCTGCGATCGCTAATTGCCCAAGCTCCCATACAAGAGCAAGCCGAAGCCCTACACTTAATTGCTGAAATATTCGCCACGGTTAGCCGTATAAATACTGATATCACTGAATTACCTAAAGCAATGTAAATCTCTGTTTTACATACAACCTGTGCCTTCTTAGAAGTTGATATCTTGCATCACCGAAAAAATTGCATGACAATCGGTAACATTCTGGTACGATAAAGTCGTTCATGGATGCCTTACGGATACGTGAATATCAAATATTTTAATGGTTAAAATATAATATAAGTAAAAATGTCAGATTTTGCCAAGGTGCTGCTACATCAAAAATTGTTTGGTGAAATGCTTTTGCGTTTCAATCTGAGTGCCAAGGATATAGGAGAGGCTGTTGGAGTATCCGAGGTAATGATTTCCCGTTTCCGCAACGGCAAAAGCGATATTGGTAGCGCTAAACTCATTGACATGCTTAATATCGTTCCCACCGAAGCTAAAGAATGGTACTTATCTCAAGTGTTTGGTGCTAGCCCTGGTACAAATAATTTGCGATCGCTAGTTCAAAATGCCTCACAAAAAGAAAAGGCAGAAATTCTCAAATTAATTGCTGGGTGGTTAGATAGTGAGGAGCGTGAGGAGCCAACCCAATTAATCTCAACAATTTGACCTAAATTAGCATTATTTGTCTGTAAATAACTAATTTTAATAGTTACTTTTTCATCCCCACTAAATATTTATTTTTTTGTAAATAATTTCTGCGTAATAATACTGATTTTCATGACTTGATATTAGCTGTATCATTCTTCTTTGATGAGTTAGCAATGGTTTGTGGAAGATTATATCGAGATAGATAGGGCATTACAGGTATGTGAGCGACTGACTGATATAGATAAAATTAGATTAATCAACAAATTATTAGAAAATCCACACATTGCCAGCGAATATAGTAATTATCAACGAATTTCAGCCGATAAATCGACTATGGCAACCATGCTAAGAAAGGTAGCTAAATATATTGAAAATGAAATATAGATTTTTGCTTTTTTCTTGATAAAAATTTTATTACGTGTTTTATGGGATGTCGGACTTTATTAAGTCTAGCTAACTTGCTAACAGTAGCATTCAAAACCGTAAGTTGAACAATTCCCACTTAGCTGCCCCACACCGAAATTACCTATCGGCAACCGCAAAACTCATCCTCAAACTTGGATTATTAACTCACCACCAAACTCATCTTGATTACGGCTGTGGTAGAGGTGGTGATGTAGAAAGATTGCGATAAGCGTACCACTCCGTGGAACTCAGCTTAACGCCAAGGGCGTATCGCTTGGATTCAACTCAACTGGATACGACCCATACTACTTTCCCAAAGAAGCGATCGCCCGTGATCGATTACCAAAAAATCGGTGTATAGACTTCTAATAATCATTCTTCTTTGGGATTATCGAAAAATAAATAAAACAAAATAAAAAATAAAATATGGATCGCACGCATAACATGGGACGCTCAGTCGCCGCTAGGCTACCCCGGCTGTTTCAGTATGGCTACGGGGTCAAGGGTGAAATGCACGCGATTTAAGGTTGCTTCGCATTTTATATTGGCTCCGTAAACTCCGCATATCGCGCCCTTGACTCCCTTCGCTTAAAAAAATTAGCCGGGGTTGTCTCGGTCGTTCTTTCGTTTCGGAGTTTTGTTATGTCTCGTTTGGTTCCTTTTTCGTTTGTTGCTGTTTTGGCTGCTGATTTTGGTGCAGTCGAGTGTTGTTGGCGTGAGTCGGATGTGTCTTTCTCTGGCTTCGTTGCTGAGGTGTGGTTTGAGTCGCTGCCTAGTGGTTTTGCTTCTCGTTGGGCGGCTGTGGTTGGTCGGTCGGTGCGGGTGCGTTCGTTTTCTTCGGGTGTTCCTGCTCGGTTCTGTGTTTCGGTTCCTGTTTCGGTTCCTGCTGGCGAGGTGCGTTTGGGTTGGGTTTCTCGTGGTTCTCGCGTTCGTTTAGTTCGCTAGTTTTTCTGTGGGTGGCTGCGGCTGCCCTTTTTTTATGGGGTACAGTAAACGATCGCAGTTAATGGACGATCGCTTATTGTTTAGTATTAAAAATTATTCATCCTCTGCTTTAATTGCATAGGCGATTTCAAGAATTTCTGAATATTCCATATAATCTTGTCCTAAGCGATCATGTAGTTTTTTACGTTGATTTTTGCTTAGACCAGCTTCTCTAACTGCATTATCAACTTTCTCTTGAGCAGATTCACGATTTTCTTTTCTATTACCACCCTTCTGTTCATACAAATCAGGGTCTTCATCATTTAAATTTACTCTATCTGGCATGATACTACCTTAAATTTATTACACCAATATATTTATAGCTAATAAAAAACAGCAGCTATGTGATCTCAGTATAGCTAATTGCCCCTCCCACTCCTCACTCGCGTCAAGGGAGTACCCTTTTACCCCGTCCCCGTACCCCCAAGGGGACAATCGTTACTGCGTAGTTGTTTTTTAAATTAAATATAAATCTATATTGTCGAGTGCGAACTTGGAGCCAGTCGAGGCAAGTAGAGCCAGTCATCGCACTCGGTTTTTTGTTGAAGAATTTATAAGGAGCTTCGCGTTTTATACCCCTTCGTGCTTCGTTCCGCAAAGCCTCCACTATCGCACCAAGGGAGCGCTACGCAAAGACCAAAAAAGCATTATACCAACTCCGCAAAGCCTCCGTTGGTATTGCTTTTCTTGGGGTCTTTGCTCCGCGATGGCGCAGTGTTCCGAAGACTCCACACAGCGCGGAAGAGGAAGAATGAAGAGAAAAAAGAGAAGAGGTAAAGGTATCTGCTGCTGTTGTCAAGAGTCTTCGCGTGGGCAGTTGGGTTTTTTGACTGCGGCTGCGCCGCAGCAGCCCACAAAAAACAAGGATTAAGCAGTGAGCTAGCATTGTGCCTAAATTCGAGTGCGCCTACTTTGGTGGTGTCCCCCATCCTGGCAGGTTTCCGGCTAATGCCTCTGTGTTGCCCGTCGCGTCTGACCTCTTACCTTGCTAATAAAAATTAAGTGGCAGCAGTTCCCCAGGTCGTCCGCCTTTGCTGCGTTCCGGTGGCTGGGGGGTTGCCATTGTTGCAAACAACTACAGTCTGTTATCCATCGCGGGTTTGGTTTCCCCGTAGTTGGTGGCTGTTACTTCACTCGCTCCCTGTCGTTTCCACCGCGTCCCGCGATCGCGCTGTCATTGCCTCCGGGTTTACTTCGTTCCGTTTCATCCACTCTTAAATAATAGCATGACTGTGCTATTATTTAGCATGGCTGTGCTATCTTTATAGTATCTTCAAAATAGGTTGAGTTGCTTATTTTCCGGCTCATCTTTAAGCCATTGTGGTAGCCAGCTTTTATCCTCCAGTTGGGTGGAAAACTGCGGAAAAATGCGTATTTGCAACCCGCGATATTTAGCGTATGCAATTGTTAACCACGTCCCAGAACCTTGACCAGACGGGCTTTTACACGGCTTGCACCCATCAGGACAAAGCTTGTTAGGAAAAGCATACAGCCAGGGGTCGGGAAGGTTGGCGATCGCGTCCACCATTCGCTTAGACCGTGCGGCAAAGTGCCATTTTTCCGTTCCTTCCACCTCATACACCGTCAATTGTTTGTCGTAGTCAGCCGCAACCCTTCGTACTAAAGCATCTAGCCCTGGTGCATCTCCTACATGCCAATCGGCTTTGTGGTTAGCAATGAAGTAGTCAAAATCCTTGTATATGTTGAGTTCTTGCGCTTCCTTCAGCCGCCGCGACCCAGTAAAAGCTATCTGCATAAATTATTGTTTATATTTCTTCTTTATTAATAGCATAACTGTGCTATTTAATAGCATAACTGTGCTATGATTAATTTAGAAAGAAAAACAAAGCTTACTTAAAAGGATTTAAAAAATATGTTTGGTATCTCTTCACAGCTTGCCAGTCAGACCATTAATAAAAATACTGTTTGGAAGTGTTTAGTTGCACTTGAACTAGTTTCGGGTGAGCTTACGCAATTTATTAGCGATCAGATGATGGTTGAGGGTTGGGCGGTTGGTGTACGTGTGGTTATCAAGCGTGGTTACAAGGGTATTCAAGTTTTTAAAGGACTCTCTACAATTATTTCTCCATTAAAAATGGCATTGCATTTCATGGAGCAGACTTGTTTAAAATCACGCGGCTTAAATGTTACGCGCAAAAGCGAAAGATTGTTTTTAGTTGATTCAGCGCAAGACCCAAGCCATAAGCATGTAGTTACAGCGCAAGCTGACGGGTTGACTTGTTCTTGCATGAAGTTTAAATGTCTAAAAAATCGAATGGTTAAAGAAGCGCCACAGCTTGTTAAAGCAATTGGTCAAATCACTCTGCTTGATGGGAACCATCTTGCTTACACCGAACAATTTAATACCGAAACAATGGAAATGGTGGGTAAAATTCACATTCAATGTCACCATGTCCGGGCAGTGATGCGCGAGGCGTTTAACGCATTTTCATCAACTGAATATTTACTCAACTGGAAGCAGGTAATTAATGATTATCGAGTACAGCGCGATGACTGGATGAGTAGCGAAAAATGGAGTCAAGAATTAGATGTGGTTCCCGAACTGGGCGAATTTAAACCAAAAACTAGATAATTTTTCTCGACCTGAGTAAGTCGCTAAACTGCTCAAACTGCTGCCCAACCCGACCACCTTTTAAGCGGCAATTACCCAAAAACACCAGAGGAAAATCTACCATGACAATTGACGAAAAAGAAAAACCCCGTATTTATGTAGCTTGTCTTGCTGCTTACAATAACGGCAAGTTACACGGGGAATGGATTGATTGCGATCGCGATAGTAGCGACATTTGGAACGAGATTAACGCAATGCTAGCAGCTTCCCCAGAACCCGATGCTGAAGAGTGGGCAATACATGACTTTGAAAACTGGCACGAGATTCAAATTGGGGAAAACGAAAACATCGAAAAACTTGCAGAACTTGCCCAACTGCTCAAAGAACACGGTAAACCCTTTGCCCATTATTACCAAGACAACGGCAGCGACACCACAGCCGAAGATTTTCAAGACCATTACATGGGGCAATACGAAGACGAGAAAGATTTTGTTTACCAGATGTGGGAAGAGTGCGGAACCCTCAAGAAATTAGAAGAAATCAACATCAACGAATGTTATATCGATTGGGCTGCGATCGCTCGTGATTGGTTCATAAGTGATTATTTATCTGTCGAAGTTGGATACAAAGAAACTTACGTTTTTAATCGTCATTAATACATCATGCAGCTAGTATTTTACATCACTAAAAATCGCCGAATAAAAATTGAATTAGGAATGCTTAATGGGTACGAATTGTTTATTAAAAACAATTACCGCTTTCCCGCTCGAAGAATTTGTTTGTGGCTGGGATTTGTTTACATAACTGTTTGGATTTACGACTCTAATTTCTAATTTCCCGACCTCAGCAAGTCGCTAAACTGCTCAATTTTTAAAACTGTCGCTCAACCCGACCACCTTTTAAGCGGCAACTACCCAAAAACAACGAGTAAAAACATGAAACCAACTTGTACAAACTGCAAATATTACTCACAACCTCAGCATGATACTGATATCACCTGTGCGATTAACCCTGAAGGTAAAGCTTGTGAATGTTCGAGCTATACACCTTTAGTTGACGAAAATTTGCTCGAAATAGCTTTAGTTAATCGTAAACAGGATGAGTATGAAACATTTAGACGACAAGCTAAAGAACGATTTCAAGTAGAAATGCCAGAGTTAAGCTTTGATTCAAGCTGGTTCATTCCTCAAATTATTATTAAGCGCATTAATGATTTTTTACCTCAAGCAATGAGACATGAAAAAGCTTCATATTATACCCAAGAACAAATTGCGATCGCAGTTATTCAATGGGCAGAAAAGCAAATGAACTATCACCTCGAAACATCTGACTTAAATCGTAGTTTGGATTCAAATTATGGAGTTTGGGAAATTTTAGAACATAACAAATAACATTTGTCCCTGTGGGTAGGTGGTTAGACCCTCAACTAATTAAAAACTGCCGCCCAACCCGACCAAGAGCAAGCGGCAGCTACCCCAAAAACAACTGAGGTAAATCAAATGTACAACAACATTGCAGATATTGACCGAGAAATAGCTGCACTCAAAGAACAACGAAACTACGAGATTCTTTACTGGTTTGAGATGGGCGAGAGCGATGCAGAAGTTGCCGAATTGAGGGGCGATCGCAGTGCATTCTTACCCCCGCAGTATGCCGAAAACCCTTGGTACAAGCTTGGCTACGACGACCGCCAGTACCAACTTGAGATTGGCTTTAATCCAACACCTGCAAACTTTAACCCTTTCTAAACCGGAGTAAAAATCATGGCTCGTAATAAGTTTTTGCATCCACACCCAAAAATGAAGGTTTAGTCATTCCCGAAATGGCTGTGTTCCTCAAGAACGACTGTAAGGCAGGGTGTTGGGCAGTTGGTGAAACCGAATATGGTTCTAAACTTGAATTTCTCCTTGTCAACTTCAGCCGTCGCGTATCTGAGTACATGGGTGGACACATTGCCCAGGGTCAAATCTGGCTGACTCCAGTTAGCGGTGATGTGCCCAAGGGTATTGTTTACTACACTCTCATCAAAAACAGCAAAAGCGGTCGTAGTGGTTCACTAAAAAATCTCGGTTGCCAAGTTGCGATCGCCCAATCCCAAGGCTACGACCCCCGCGAGTTGGTTTGGTGTCCCAAGTTTATCAAAAAATCGGCTGCGATCGCTGATGAATCTGGCACTATCCAAAATGCTAGCTGGTATGTCCTCGACTGGTCTTATCGCGAATGCAGTGCAGACGAAGAAAAAGTCCTCGATAATACCGTTGCGATTATCCAAAACCCTAATCAAATGGAATTGCTGTTTGACATGGATTTGGAAGCAAGTTCTATCTGTGTTGATGGGATGACCCAACGCGAAATTTTAGCGGTGCTTAACCCAAGCAGCAGTATGGCGTTACCCGCAGCGCAAGCAGACAGCTAAAACTTTTACACACGCCGTCAGTTTTGGCGGCGACATCACACCCATCAATAATTATGGCAATAACTAATCTTCCCCTTGGTAAAGCACTTCATAAACTGCGGATATTTCACGAACTCGCACAGGTAGAACTTGCTCAACAGTTAAAAGTCTCTAAATCCCACGTTACCGAAATTGAATCGGGCAAATGTACCCCAAGCGTTAACCTACTCGAACGCTACGCCCAAGTGTTTGAAGTTCCGGTGTCTGCAATTGTATTTTTTGCCGAACATCTTGATGGTATTGACCGCGAAGCTGCTTTACGGCAATTACTATCACCCAAAATGGTCAGTTTAATGGAATATCTCAAAGAACGTTAATTAATTCAAGCTGCCGTTTATCCTAACCAAAGGTCAACGGCAGCACCACCCATCAATGAAGAGTTTTTCACGAACGACCCTACAGCAATAGCATAACTATGCTTACTTATGGCACATTCAAATCACCACAATCTTTTTATCTGCGACTATCATCTAAAATTGAATAGCACAACTATGCTAAAAAATCGCATGAACACGCTATTACAATTACTTGATGAAAAAAAATGGAATGCCTCTGACCTTGCCCGCGAGTATGGCAAACGCGAATCACCCGAACTTTCGGAAGAAGAAGCTATCAAAAAATACGGTTCCCTCATGCGTAAGGTGCTAAAAAATCCCGAAGATACTAAACACCGAGTTGTCAAAAAAGTTATCGAAACACTTGGCGGCGAGTTAGTAATTCGCATAAATCGCATCAATGATGTATCTTTTTAATTACTCAGTACTGCCAATCACGAGTATTAGTTATTTGCTACAAAGTTAGTTTATATAAATATTTGACCGAGCGATCGCATGAGTGCGATCTAATTGTATCAATGTTATTTTTATTACTCCAGTATATTAAATACATACTGATTGGGAGAAAATTGATTCTCCCAAGGATAGCTTTAGTTTGAAGTTTTTAAATACCAAGGCAAAGCTTTTCTACTTTCCTTGCGAATATGTTCGTAAGCTTCGGGGACAACCAAGAGCCATCTCCCAAGAAAGCGGTAAATGAAAAATTATCAGTATATGTCTGCGCTAACTACTAGAAAATAAGCAAAACTTATCACTTGTATAAGCAGTGCAAAACTGAGAAAGTTTGTAACATTTCTTAAAGTAGTCTATAGTGATTGCAACAGGCGAAATAACCGTCTGATATATATCCAAATAACCGCAATTATAAAAACATGACCGCAACCTTACAAAGACGCGAAAGCGCCAACGTATGGGAAAAATTCTGTAGCTGGATAGCTAGCACAGAAAATCGCATCTACATCGGCTGGTTCGGTGTATTGATGATTCCCAC
>JAAUPE010000109.1 GCA_012034595.1 Calothrix sp. CSU_2_0
TCCGCCACTATCTCCGAAGAGACCGTTCGACTTGCATGTGTTAAGCATACCGCCAGCGTTCATCCTGAGCCAGGATCAAACTCTCCGTTTTGTCTAAAACAAAACCAAATTTGTTTGTTTAGCTCTTTCTGCGAAAATTCTTTTTAGAATCCTCTCGCCTTACCTAAGTAAGACTTATTTATTACTTTGACGAGGATTAGTGTTTGTTATGACTTTCAAACTATTAACTTTTTTTTGGTTCGGTGTGGGGCGTTTTTCTTTCACCGCTCACTCGACCTAGATTAGCAATCCTATTTTTTTTGTCAACCTTTTTTTCAAAATATTTTTTCGATTTTTATTTTACCTTGCTATGTAAGGCTTTGAATGATTTTAGATGTAATTTCTTGTTGGTGGGGATGATATAAAAAGCCAACAGTCGATAGTTACTGGAAAGTGGTAGTTTCTATGGACTGTTAGCCTGGATGCATATTCTATGATGGGTTTTTCTGCAATTCAGGTCGTTCTTCTGGCACGATCGCATTTTCAACAGGACAAACTTGCAGGCAAATACCACAGTCAATGCATGTTGAAAAATCAATCCAGTACCAATCGGTGCCTTTAGTATTTTTGCCTGGACCTTCGTGAATACAAGCTACTGGGCAGGCACTTACGCAGTCAGCGACACCTTCACAGATGTTAGTTGCTATTGTATGTGGCATGGCGTTCCCCTCTCTATTTTTTGATTAAGCTGTGTTAAGACTGTTTTTATAGCCTAGCAATAATGCTTAAGAATAATGACAGGGAATAGGTTACAGTGATTCGATTACGGGGTCGGCGTTAGCTTTAATCCAAGCGATTTGTCCAATATTGCGATCGCGTGCGTATTTACGACTAGCTTCGGGATTGTATCCACCTAAGTCCATTTCGACTCGGACTAAATGAACAGAGTTACGAAGTTTGGCACTGTAGGCAAAAGCTTTGGTGTAAGCTTGTTCGGTTTCGGCAACTACTAACCAGTGTGCAGATGGCGTTGTTTGTGGAAGTTGTTGGGATGCTGACAAAACTTGATATAGATTGTCGAGTAAAAGCACAAAACCAATACCAGGAATATTTTCTTGTTGAGGGTGATAAAGCCCTAAAAGTTTGTCATAACGTCCACCTCTACCTATAGAAGTAGAATTATTTTCGGTATTAGTAACAACTTCAAAGACAATACCTGTGTAGTAATCTATGGTTTGAATAAGACTCAGATCGAGGATGATGGGGAAATTTCTTCCTGATTGCAGTAATTCGACCAAAGCTTTTAATTCATTAACTGCTGCTTGTTGGGATGAATCAAGGGTAAAACTTGCGAGTTTAGAAAAACATCGGCAGCACTACCACGCAAATCCAGCATCATCCTTGCCCGTTCGTGTAATTCGTCGCTTAAAGGTAAAGCATCCAGTGTTACCCGATCGAGATGGGCTACGCAGTGACGAACAGAGCTACGTAAATTCAGGGGAAATTCTTCGAGAAGCGATCGCGTAATTCCAGCTTCGCCTAAAATTAAATGCCAATTGCTTATATCTAGTGCCTCTAAGCAATCTGCCACCAGTAACAGTATCTCAGCATTGCCTAATAAGCCACCACCACCAAGTAACTCCACACCTGCTTGATAAAATTCTTGCGGTTGGTTGTGCTTGGATTCTCGCGTGCGTTGAAACACATTGGCATTGTAGTAAAGCCGTTGTGGGTAAGCGGCATTTGCCATCCGTGTTACCGCAGTTCGAGCAATTGAGGCAGTTAATTCGGGACGCAAGCCTAATTCTTCGTCTTCCGAATTTTGCAGTTGAATCACTGTACGGGGTTGAATTGCACCTCCTGCCATCAGCGTATCCATCCGTTCTAAGGTGGAAGTGATAATTCGGTGATATCCCCAACGGTGGAATACCTGCTGCAATCTATCTTCTATCCAGCGTTTTTGGGCAACATCAAGGGGTAGCAAATCTCTTGCACCCGTTGCTGGTTGGTAAACCATAAATTATTTTTTCTTTCCACCAAATAAACCGCCAAATAAACCGCCTCCCCCGGACTTATCTGATGGCTTTGTGCCTGCACTTGACGATGCTGCTGGCTTCGCAGTGCCGGATTTTTGCCCCAGAAATTGTTCGATTTTGCGTTTACCTTCAGACGCTTCCGTGTCGTTAGGGTCTAGTTGCAAGGCGCGGTCGAAATGGACTTTTGCCATTGTGGTTTGATTTTGCTTTAAATAGACCACTCCGATCAAGCTGTGACAACGACTATTATGTGGGGCAAGTTTAATTGCGTCTTGAAGTTCAACCCGTGCTTGTGCGAATTGATTCTTCAACATTAATTCTTGGGCACGCCGTAAATACTGGGCGACGTTGGTATCTTCTTTAGTTATAGTCGTCTGTGGAGGAGAGCTTTGCGTATTTCCCGTAGTATTAACAGTGCTGTTTTTTGGTGGTGCTGCGGAGGCAAATTTTTTGCCCGCAGTTCGCATCAAATAAACTAAATTAAGTTCGCTGATGTAGGCGATAATTTTGAGGGCGTGGGATAGATTATCGTATTGGGTTTCCGAAATTTTCGCGATCGCACTTCTGTACAATTGCTCGACGTTAGGGGCACCTGCTAATTGTCTGGCTGGATCGCTACTTAAATCTACTGAGGCAGATTCTTGTACCAAACGTTTACCCATCTGTGATAATACAACCATATACTCGGCTCGAACTTTGTCTGACGAGAGTTTTTCGTAAGCTGGGTTCACCAACTTTGAGAGTAATTCACTTGCCAGTTGTTTTTCTTCAGGGGTAGCAGATGCACAGCTATCTGGATGTAGCCGTCTGGCGATTTGAAGATACCGCTTGCGAATTTCTTTGCTATCCGCGTCAACTGGAATGCATAAAACTGCGTGATAATCTATAAAATCAAATTTAAATAGTCCGCGTTCAATTTTCAAAGACATATAGCGCCATAAGAAAAAGTGTTTCCATTAATCTTTCTAGTGTACTTCTCTTATTGAAAATGGCTATACATTTGATACTAGTGTTTGCCCCATGTGCTGAGAGGTGGAGTATTCATCAATTCTTGACTTACTGCATTATGTATGTAACCGTTAGTAGCCAGAATTCGACCAGATGAAATATTCAATGGTGAGTTGTCATATGCTGTAACCTTCCCCCCTGATTCTCTAAGGATGATTATTCCTGCTGCCATATCCCAAGGCGAGATACCTCGCTCCCAGTAACCATCGACACGCCCACAAGCTACGTAAGCTAAATCCAGTGATGCTGAACCACTACGTCTTACGCCTTGGGTAAGGTGAGTAAAATGACAAAACTCTGCATAATTATTGTCAGATGTTTCGCGGCGATCGTAAGCAAATCCTGTCACTAGTAAGCTTTTACTGAGTTCGGAATTTTGAGAAACGCGAATTTTATGGGGATATGTCTCCGGCATTAAGCTCTGCTTATCGCATGTTGCCCCTAAATCTTTAGCAGCCCGAAATAATTCGTTATGGAATGGATCGTAGATGACTCCAACTGCGGGTATACCATCGATGAGTAGTCCAATGGATACCGCAAAAGCTGGGTATTGATGGGCAAAGTTGGTTGTACCGTCGAGTGGATCGATTGCCCAAAGATATTTATTATTTTGATTGCCCAGTTCCCCTGATTCTTCAGAAAGGATGGCATGTTGGGGAAGGTGACGGCTAAAAATGTCCAAAATGATTGCTTCGGAAGCTTTATCTGCGGCTGTAACTAAATCCCCTGGACGACCTTTCTCAACTATGGAATCTTCGATTTTGCCTAAGTAATTTTGAAGTTCAGTACCCCCTGCTAATGCAGCTTCAGTGGCAATTTCGAGGAAGGTTTGAAGTTGTTCTTTCATAATTCATAATTTGTAATTCTTTATTTTATATGGAAGACGACCAGGTGGATCGTCTCTACGTTTTTACCGATTTGCGCGACGAAATTCTGCGGGGGAGACACGCATGGGTTTGTCTGGGTTCCAAATTCCTTGTCCCATTAGTCTTGCCCATTGTTGGGCACGTTCGAGTTTGAGGTCATATTTGTGATTAGGCGATCGCGCAGCAAATATCACTTGTCCGTCTTTAATTAATTGTTCGTTTAATAGCAATCTGTCTTTCCACACATAAGCCATTGTCCGACCAATTTTATCTTTGGCTTCGATGTCAAATTCTAAATTTACAGGTTGTCCCCCGATTAATGTTTCAAAATGTTCTTTGGCATTATCTCCCCAGGGACGTTGCCGTAAATCGGGTGCATCAATGCCAATTAATCGCACTTGCGATAATAAATTGGGTCGATCTCCTAATCCCATAACTTCAAAAGTTTGTCCGCTAACCACTCGCACTACTTTTACTTGTGTTGGTATATTTTCTACTTGTTTCTGTGGTTGACAGCTTGTAAGTAGAAACATTAGAAAAAATAAAATTATGTTTTTTATCATGGAAATGTTCGTTGTAGCTTGATATCCAATCTCCAATTGCTAAAAATCCTTTATTCCCACCTGCGATCGCTAAAGTAAATAGTGCAAGACATAGAGTCAGATTATGCCGTTGTCTTGCTTTTCGACGGGGAGTCTTAAGTAAGCTCTGCAAAAGCTTCTATAATTGCTGGTTGGCTCATCGAGTTAGATACATGCGCTCAGATTCGTGCTAGATTATACCACATAGCTAATATTTTTATAATGAAATAGCCCTGTGTTCGAGATGTTACCCAAGGAGAGGATAAATCCAGAATTCGCACTAACCCTCTGCCGTCTATTTTTACCATCACTCGTAATTTTACACTCAATTTATACCGTGACCAGATGTTTGAAAACATGGCACAAGCTCAACGACTCTGCTCTTTTGGGCTAGACACACTTAAGCAACTTTTTAGAATGAAATAGCCCTGAGTTAGTACAGAGTATTTTCACTCTTTTTTTATCAGTGTAAATATAAAAATTCATAGCACTATAGAAATGTGATACATAGTGTGTTTCAGTTGGTCGAAAACCCTGCATGTGCGGGGTTTTTGATTGAAAATTTGTTAGATAATACTTCTACATTTGTGTAAAATTTTTCACCAGAATATTTCTACTTTGTAACTAAACATGGAAACATAATTTTTTGCATTTTACTAAATACCAATTCATCTAGCAGTTTTCACATGAATTAAATATGCTCATCTTGTTTAATTTAAGGGGAGAGGTGAGGGTTTTAGTCAGTATCTTGGATGCTCACATATTCTAATTTTTGTAATTAGACAACAGTGTAAACATCTAAATATAATTTATTTATGGTTGCAAAGAAATCAAATTAATTTAATCTCAAAGATAAGCTAGCTTTAGAATTTTTATTCTCAGACAAATTATCATAGAAGGAGTAAAATATTTTATAGTAGAATAATGCAGCAATAGCTATGACAATCTCTTTTTTAGCAGTATTTAACTTACTAGATACCCCAGCCAAAATACGTGAGGGGTCTTTAGTTAAAAAGGGTTTCAGTGGTGAATACCAATATGAGGTATGGAACACATCAGATACTACTGGTTATTATTTGAAGGTTTGGAAGAGTCAAATTAATCGTAATAGTGAAGCTCTGCGTGTAATTGGTAGCTTCAACTCAAAAAATGAGGCTTTGGAGCATTTAAGTAATAATTACGTTTAAGGTGTGTTTGGAATTTTATTTTAAACACCAATAAACCCAATTTCTAAGGAAATGGGTTATGTTTTCGTTGTTGGGAGATACCGATAGCGCTTTCTTGTTTGGGTAGAAATCAAAAAACAGGGCAAACAACCTGCTTGCCTACATTGTTTGGGATAATTTATTTCGTCGTGTTTCCCAAAGTCTGCACTGTCAAAACCTGGGGAGGACTGGCATCGGGTGGGTAGAGAAAATCAACTTCCACGAGTCTTCTTTCACCTGGTTTAATTGGTAAGGAAACTAATGGTTCTCCTGGTTGTCCGCGTTTTTGGACTAAATGCACAAAACCAGTTTGGAATTTACCCAAATCATCGCGATAACGGACTCGTACAGTACCTCTAAAAAAGGTCGGACGTGCTAGTTCTGCAAAAAAACGCAATCCTTTCTTACTTAATACATCTTCTTTAATTGGTGTTTGTACTGCCACAGCAACGGTTTTTACTGTTTGAGTATTGTTATATAGGGGTAATCTTAAGCTATATTGCACCCCATAGTTACCGTGGGCAAAATATGCAGTATCGGGGTAACGAGCTAACATTGGCGCACTTTGAATTTGATTTGTGCCCAAAGTACCACCATGCAAAGTACTCAAACCATAGGAAAAGCCTTGTCCGGGTTGGGGAATGGTTAAAAATCTGGTTTTGGAATTATCGGTAATTGATGCTCTCCAGTAGGAACCCCTAGCAACCCCCGCAACACGTCCATATTTTCTACCAGTGGTCTGTTCTGGAGGTGTGGGGGTGATATCTCTAGGTGTGGATAATTCACCATTATTTAATAAATCTTTCCATTCTTCTAAGGTTGGTGCTTTTTCGCTGCCATCAGGATTAGTACGTGCTGGCATCGCTAAACTGGCTGCATGGATAGTGCCAGTTGTCCGCAACCTTGCATAGGTCGATCTGCCGTTGAGGGGTGGTGTCAATCCTTGCACCGGAATCGAAGTATTTTGCAACATTTGATATTCTCCAGGGGCAATGGTTATTTCCTGGGGGAAAATATCTTGTCGTAGTCCCCGCAGAATATCGCTCATGACCCGACTACCGGGACCAGCATATATTTTACCTTCAAGGTTCTCGGCAAAGGCAGGTAGCTCAATAAAAGGTGCATCTGGTTGACTTAGATAACTTGCAGCTTGCAAGACGCTAACTTTGACAGGTTCTTTACCCGGATTGTATAAGATAATACCCAGATATAAAGAACGCAAATTATCGGGAGTGGGTGCTTGGTAGACGTGATGGGCAAAAACATCAAATCTTCCACGAAAGGGAAAATCTAGATGTGCTTCGGGATTTTTTTTGCCTGCTGAGGGGAAAGTAGAAAGTAAAATTCCTTCGTTTACTACTTTTTCTGGGCTATTACTATTGAATACAGGTACACTGTCTAGCCTACCAGGTAGGGAACGCACCTCTTGAGTTTGAACCACTTCTTCAGGGGGAGGTGGGGTTGGAGTTGTTTGAGCTAGGGGAAAAGAGAGTAATAATGGCAACATATACTGATAGATTTTTCTCACCCTAAAGACGCTCTCCAGTTGGTGAAAGTGCCAGACAGCGAATAATTGATAGGAAATCCTTTAAGATAACCGATAAATTTTTTTCGGTCAAAATAGGAACGTGAACGAAAATACAGGAAGATTTATGTGGATGAAATTGGCAATGTAAATTGATGAAATTTAGTACCGAATAATATAATCCTTCACAGACAAATCGACCGCAGTTGTGACTAATTTCGAGTGCTACTGACTCTCGTACTAAGTTATCTAAATCTATAGATGTACGCAAAATGGATTCGCTCCCATCTTTTGTAATATGGGAGGTACTACGAGCATTTGATTCGACACTTAATTTACTTCGACTTTCTGCCATCCCACAACAGATGATATAGTCTGGCTGTGTTTCACCAATTTTGGCTATTACTTTTTCGCTGGCAGTTGGGACATCTACAGGTAATTTTCTTAAAAAATTCAAATCATAAGGGAGCGACTTGAACTGACTAACGAACTCTAGTAAATCATCCGACGAATTTGATGTGTGATGCGGCAACCAAATATCAAAAGAAGTTAATACAAATCTTTTCGTCATAGCAATTATTAATTACAATATAAAAAGTCTCCATAATAAATACTTTATAGGGAGAAAGTCAATGGCAACGATCGCAGTCGTAGATTACGACATGGGCAATTTACACTCAGTCTGCAAAGCACTGGAAAAAGCCGGGGCAACTCCTAAAATTACAGATTCTCCAAAAGTTATCGAACAAGCGGATGCTGTTGTTTTGCCTGGTGTTGGTGCTTTCGATCCGGCAGTTCAACATTTACGATCGCGTTCTTTAGAAGAACCCATAAAAAATGCGATCGCATCTGGAAAACCTTTTCTGGGTATCTGTTTGGGTTTGCAAATTCTGTTTGAATCTTCTGAGGAAGGAACCGAACCTGGACTCGGAATTATTCCCGGAAAAGTTAGACGTTTCCTCCCAGAACCCAATATTACAATTCCCCATATGGGTTGGAACCAACTCGAATTTACCCAGCCAAAAAACCTTTTGTGGGAACATTTACCCCCGCAACCTTGGGTTTATTTTGTTCACTCATATTATGTCGATCCCAGTAATCCCAGCGATAAAGCTGCGATCGTTACCCACGGAAACCAAAATATCACTGCTGCGATTTCTCGTGACAACCTCATGGCTGTTCAGTTTCACCCCGAAAAATCCTCTAATATTGGCTTGCAAATTCTCTCAAATTTTGTCTCTCAAGTTTGGATGAAAGTCGCAGCATAGTATATGTAGAGGAAAGAAAAAGGGAAAAGTAACAAGTAAAAAGTAAATAAGGAGAAAAGAAAAGTAGAAATTAAATAAAGAGAAAGGATAAAGTATTTTGGAATTAGTCTACAATCCAAAATCCAAAATCCAAAATCCAAAATCCAAAATCGAATGAGCCTGAGAATATACGGGAATCGCCTGCTAAAAACTTTACCAGGACAAGAAACACGTCCAACGCTCGCAAGGGTAAGAGAAGCATTATTTAATATCTGGCAAGGTAAGATTTCCGGTTGTCGTTGGCTAGATATCTGTACTGGTAGCGGTTCGATGGGGGCAGAAGCTCTTTGTCGTGGCGCAAATTTTGTTGTGGGCATTGAAAAATCAAGTCGAGCCTGTGAAATTATTCAAGAAAATTGGCAGAAAGTAGCTGCATCTGACCAAAAATATCAAATCTTGCGGGGAGATGTCCTCAAGCATTTACCAAAACTTGCTGGACAGCAATTTGATTGCATCTACTTCGATCCACCCTATGCAAGTGACTTATATCAACCCGTATTGGAAACTATAGCGCAACATCAACTTTTAGACCAAAACGGTGCGATAGCAGTTGAACACAAACCCCAAGGATGGAATGCACCAATTGTACCGACTTGGGAAATTTGCGGTGAAAAAACCTATGGGAATACGGGATTAACTTTTTACAAAATTGAAAGATATGGGGAATGGGGAATAGGGAATAGGGAATAGGGAATAGGAGATTACAGACTTAGATAGTAATTGAGTCTCTATATCAAATACTAGTATCTCGTCGCAAAAATAAGAACAATCTTTATTTCTTGTGCTTTTAGCTTATTGTACTAGTTGTTTTCCATGCCCCATGCCCCATGCCCTATCCCCCATACCAATTTATCTAAATTCCGAGTTGATTTCCACGCTTGTACTGAATATATGCTTTATAGAACAATCCAGACAGAGTAATAAGACTCAGACCCACAACCATACCGCACAATAAAGGTTCAACCACTTTTAATCTCCTTGTTACATTCATTAAAAATTTATTCCTGCTCCCGATTCTACCAAATTCGGTACAAATCCCGCTCTCGATCTTGCTTGCAGAAGGTGAAGGTCATACAAAAACATTTGCTTTTGCTTGCAGACAGCATCAAGAACTTTTAAGCTATGTGTATGAAATGAAAAATATTTGTACACCTGAGTTTCAAAGTAACCCTTTTGGATAACCGGATTCCCACACCTGAGATTTTTTTACAGCGCGTCATTTTGATGGTGCTGGCAATTTTGCTTGCTATTGTTTTAAGCATATTTGTCGTGCGTGTGGTGCAAGCCTCCGATCCATACGTTAAAACTGTTTTAGCTCTTAAAGGCGATCCAGTGCAAGGACATGCTATCTTCCAAATTAACTGTGCTGGGTGTCATGGTTTAGAAGCTAATGGACGTGTTGGTCCCAGTTTACAAGCAGTTTCCAAGCATAAGTCCGAATATGGATTAATTCAGCAAGTTATCAGTGGCGCAACTCCTCCCATGCCTAAATTTCAGCCTAGCACTAAAGAAATGGCTGATTTATTAAGTTATTTAGAGACGCTTTGACAATCCCCACAACTGAAGCAAGAGGCTTTCCTTGAGTGTTCAGTGCGAAGATATGATTAACCGGATATACACATAACTTGATTATTGCTGTGAATCTTAATTAAGTTGGTATGTCTCTTAGCAAAAAATTCCCCACAGATATATAAAAATTTGTATGCTGAGGTTAATACGTCTTAATAGTTCTTCAAATTAAAGAGTTTTTTAGAAAATTGTGCTAGAAGATTTTAGATTAATTATCGATTTGGTTTCGGTTCTTGCTGTCGCTGCCTGCGGCGGTTTGGTAGCGGCGCTGTTACGACAACCTGTTTTACTAGGGTATCTCATCGGCGGGATGGTTGTAGGACCAACAGGACTGGGACTAATTAAGGAATTAATCCAAGTTGAAACGTTAGCGCAGTTTGGCGTGGCGTTTTTGCTGTTTGCGTTGGGTGTGGAATTTTCGTTTGCGGAACTAAAAAAAGTTCAAGCGATCGCACTCGGTGGTGGTGGTTTGCAGATAGTTTTAACTATCTTGGTGACAACATTAATATCCCTGGGGTTTGGGTGGGTGACATCTCCTCCCCAAGGGGTATTTCTGGGGCAATTTTATCCCTGTCTTCGACTGCTGTTGTCCTCAAATGCCTGATGGAGCGGAATGAGACGGAAACACCCCACGGGCAGGTTTTGCTGGGTATTTTGGTGGTGCAAGACTTGGCTTTGGGGTTGATGTTAGCGGTGTTACCTGCACTAGATAAACCTGTGGAACAGATTGGCATAGCTGTTGCGATCGCGCTCGGACGAATTGCGCTGTTTGCAGCTGGGGCAATTGTGGCAGGAAAATGGGTGATACCGCGATTGTTGCGTTTGTTAGCAAAGACGGAAAGCCGAGAATTATTTTTGTTGGGTGTGGTGGCTTTGTGCTTGGGGATTGCGCTGCTGACGGAATATTTGGGACTTTCGATTGAGATGGGGGCTTTTGTCGCTGGTTTAATGATATCGGAAGTTGAGTATGCCGACCAAACCCTGACTTATGTGGAACCGTTGCGGGATATTTTTGCCAGTTTGTTTTTTGTTGCCATTGGGATGTTGATTGACCCCATGTTTTTATGGAACAATCTGGAATTAATTCTCGGTTTGGTAGCGCTGGTATTAATTGGTAAGTTTTTGATTATTACCCCCATCGTTAAGTTATTCCGCTATCCCTTGAAGACGGCGATTATCGCGGGTGTGGGATTGGCGCAGATTGGGGAATTTTCTTTTGTACTTGCTAGCGAGGGGCAGGCTTTAGGATTGGTTTCCCGAAGGGTATATTTACTGATTTTGGGAACCACTGCGGTGACTTTGGTGATGACTCCCTTTGTCTTGCGGTTAGTTCCAGTTGCTTTTGATTGGCTCGAATCGATTCCTTGGCTGAAGCCTTATGTTAGTGGGGAAGGTCAAGCTTTGGAAATTGCCGATGATTTGCCTTTGCAAGACCATGTGGTTGTGTGCGGCTACGGACGAGTTGGGAAAAATTTGGTTAAATTATTACAACAACATAATTTACCTGTGGTTGTTATCGACCAGTCTGAGAGTAGGGTTCAGCAATTACGCGATGCAAATATACCGTATGTTTACGGTAATTGTGTGAGCTTTCACGTATTAGAAACCGCAGGAGTTAATTATGCTAAAGGAATGGCGATCGCACTTCCCGATCCGATGAGTAGTAGGATGTCGTTGAAGCGAGCTTTGGAATTATCGCCGGAATTGGATATTGTGGTACGGGCAAATAATAATAAAAGTATTGAGGTATTTTACCAGTTGGGGGCTAGGGAAGTTGTTCAGCCGGAGTTTGAAGCAAGTTTGGAAATGGCTACCCATTTACTAACGGATTTGGGTTTATCACCATCTTTGATTCAACGGGAAATGCAAGAAATCCGCGATCGGCATTATTTAGATTTGCGTCCAGAGGAAACCGCATCGGAAGTTTCCCGTGGTTTGCGGGAAGCGACTCAAGATTTGAACCGTCGTTGGTATGTGTTACCAGTCGGTTCTCCATTGGTGGGGATGAGTTTGGAGGAAGCTGATATTCGTTATTTAACGGGTGTAAGTTTAATGGCAATTCAGCGTGTCAGTGGTAAGGAAATAGATTATCCCGACGCAAAAACTAAATTAGAGGAAGGGGATAGATTATTAATTGTCGGGGAAGATGGTGAATTTGCAGCTTTAGATGAATTTGCTAAAGGACAAGCAACAATCCCGACTTTAAATAGCGCTTGTCAGTGGGTTAATTTAGGTAGTAGCTGTCCAGTTTTGGGTAAAACTATTGCTGATTTAGCACTAACAGAAGGCTTTGGTGTACAAATTCAAGCAATGCGTCGTGATGGTCGATTTATTAAGTTGCCTGAAAAAAATACTGATTTACAAGTTCGCGACCAATTATTGTTGTGCGGTACTTTGTTAGCATTGCAGCAACTCGAACAAATATTAGCACCATCAAGTACTGTACCCCTATCAATCCCAGTTGTAAAAGCTGGGGAAGCCGAAATATTGAAAGAATATTTGCCTCTGGACGATATGCGAGGGTAGGAAGTATCGCACATTGTTTTGGTTTCCTGTTGTGTCTAAAATGTTCTTAGAGACAGTACATTAACAATTTATGGATACTAACAAACAAGAAAGCAAATTTACAGAGCGCGAGCAAGAAGTATTGGAATTAATTTTAGAGGGTAAATCCAACCCGATAATTGCTCAAGCTTTGTACATTAGTATTAATACTGTTAAAAAGCATATCCACAATATTATTACCAAGTTAAATGCTGGTGATGACGACGGAAATCCACCACCTACTGGTGCAGCAGTTCCTCGAAAACCGCTTCCAAACGGTGATGGAAATGCAGCAGCAGAATTATCCTCACTTTTGGAACAACGCTTGTTGTCCTAAATTTCTGCCAATCGATGTCATTTATGGTTGTGTGACGACTGGTGTGCTATGGAGATTTTTACGATTATAAAATGATTGAATCGGTTCAAGTGCGATCGCGACTAATATTCTTTTCTAAAAAAGTACAATTATTCTAATCCCACCCCAATCCAATAATTAGGCTAATTATGACTAGTCTAGTACCCAAACCCCAACCAACAGAGATTTTTTACCCAAGTTCGGACGGTGAACCCTTGGCAGAAAGTTACCTGCATCTGTGTGCTATACTCGCTACCTTAGAAGTTTTAAGGCAATGTTTACAAGGTCGTCAAGCGACTGTTCTTGCAGACCAATTTCTTTACTACGCTCAAGGATATCCCCGGTTGCGGATTGCACCTGATGTCATGGTGATTTTTAATGTTACTCCCGGAGGACGGGATAATTATAAGATTTGGGAAGAAGGAGAAGTCCCATCGGTAATTTTTGAAATGACTTCCCCCGGTACAAAAGAGCAAGATACCGGACATAAAAAAACCCTATACGAACAGTTAGGGGTTCAAGAATATTGGTTATTCGATCCTAAAGGTGAATGGATTGAAGAAAGGTTACGTGGTTATCGGTTACGGGGTGATGAATATGAACTCATCACAGATAATCGTAGCGAACCTCTACAATTACGGTTGCAAGTAGAAGATACATTAATTGGTTTTTATCGCGAAGACACGGGGGAAAAATTGCTGTTCCCCGATGAGTTACGAACTGCACTACAACAGGAGAAAATAGCGAGACAGCAAGCTGAAGCAGAAACCAGAATTGCGCGATAAGCAGAGCTTAACGCCAAGGGCGTATCGCAAATCGAACAACTTCAGGAAAAATTAAGGGAATTAGGTGTAAGTCCAGATGTTAATCCAGATGTCAGTCCAGATGTTAATCCAGATGTAAGTCCAGATACAGAAATATTGTAGAGATTAGGGACAAGATATGTGCCATCTCCACAATATTTTAATTAATATTTGATTTTTGATTATTTGACTAACCTTGAGTTTTAATATAAGCGATCGCTTGTTTCCACACAGTAATTTTACCACCGCCATTATCGGCAAATAACATACACTGTGGGTCTTGCCATAAAATCTGACCTGTGAGAACGTCCCCAGTCAGCAACTTTAACTCAACGGGAGAATTTTCCTTGATAAAATTTTGGACTTGGCGGATGCTTGGTAATGAGGTGTCGAAATCTGTCAGCATTTTGAGTATGGTAAATGGTAAATGGGCAATGGGCAATGGGCAATGGGCAAGGGGCAATGAATGAAGAATTGCTATTTTCATCTAACAAATAATCACCAATGCTCTACGAACCATTCCCTATTCCCAACTAAATCTTTAATAATTCATCTTGAAGGCAAATGGCAATCGAATTTACTAAGTATCACGGTTTGGGTAATGACTTTATTTTGGTTGATAATCGCTCAACCTCAACACCAATAGTCACTCCAGAGAAAGCGATCGCCATGTGTGATCGGCATTTTGGCATTGGTGCTGATGGTGTAATTTTTGCGCTTCCTGGGGAAAATGACACTGATTACACAATGCGGATTTTTAATTCCGATGGTTCGGAACCAGAAATGTGCGGCAATGGGATTCGCTGTCTGGCAGCGTTTTTAGCCGATTTGGAAGGGACATCCCGTAAAAGTGATAAATACCGCATTCACACCCTGGCAGGGTCATGACACCCCAATTAACCTTCGATGGACAGGTTAAGGTCGATATGGGTGAACCGCGTTTGTTAGCAGGGGAAATTCCCACCACCCTTTGTCCCCCCGACCAAAAAGTTGTCGAACAACCCATCGAAGTTGCTGGTAAAACCTGGGAAGTCACCTGCGTCAGTATGGGAAACCCCCACTGCATTACCTTTGTTGACGATGTGGCAGCTATTGACCTGGAGAAAATTGGACCCCAATTTGAGAATCATCCCGCATTTCCCCAAAGAATTAACACCGAGTTTATTCAAGTAGTTAGTCGCGATCGCATGAAAATGCGTGTTTGGGAAAGGGGTGCTGGTATCACATTAGCTTGCGGTACGGGGGCATGTGCTGTCTTGGTAGCAGCTGTATTAACGGGAAGGTGCGTTAGCGAAGCTCCTTCAAAGAAGGCTCGTATTGCTACTGTAGAGCTTCCTGGTGGTCCTCTGGAAATCGAATGGTCGAATATCGATCAACGAGTTTACATGACTGGACCAGCAGAAAGAGTATTTACAGGCAAATTTTAGCTGGTAATTTTTAATATCCGTAGGGGCTAACGGCTGTTAGCCCTTATTCTATTTAAATATATTTAATTAATGTTCGTCATCATTTAAATTGCGATACCTTCGCTAACGACATCTAAAATTTATGTCCGAAGAAATTCAAATTTTCACACAGCAACATTTAGATGAATGTGCGTCTTTATTTATCGAAGTTTTCAACAGCGAACCTTGGAAGGAAAGTTGGGATTTTGAAAAAGCAAAATTTTTACTATCACAAATCTTAAATACCCCTAATTGCGTAGGATTAATTTTGCAACAACAGAACATAATTTTGGGTTTTGTAATTGGTTATTGCGAACAAAGAGACAAAGGTAAGAACTTTTTTCTCAAAGAAATGTGCGTTCGTTCAAATCAACAACGTCAAGGTATTGGTACAAAGTTAATTCAAAATCTTATATATCAATTAAATCAAGCTGGTGTTAATCTTATTTATCTGTTAACAATGAAAGATGAATATACAGAAGAATTTTATTCAAAAAATAGCTTTCAGAGCAGTTCTCGGATGATTATCATGACTAAAAATTTAGAATAAATTGATAAAAGAAGGTTTCAAAAGTCCATGTAGCACAATCATTTTTCAAATTGGGATTAATCTGAAAACTAATATCTCTATTTTTTAATTTAATTTAGATTTTAATTTGTTCTAATTTAAGTAATAATTCTATTATATTGAGCGACAAAAATTATCGAAGCAGGTTTTTGCTGTTGCGGATGAATGGGTTCTCTACATTCCAAGATTGAAAAACCAGCAGAATTTAACAAATTTACCCAGGTTTCCAACTTCCGAAAATACCAAGGAGTAACTTCGGGAAACTGTGAATTCAAACCAGTCCAAAATTCCTGTCTCCATCCATCAATATAAGGTTGTTGATTGCAAGTTGTGACTGGATGAAGTGTTTGAATAAACAACAAGCGATTATTTTTTAGTAAACTAGGAATTAAATTAACTAAGTTATCTACACTTCCTTTCCCCAGCAGAGAAAAATTACAAACAACCGCATCAAAACGATTATTTGCGAAACTTGTAGTTGTAATATCTTCATACGGCAAAACTAAAAACTTTCCACCACCTTTTGCTTTTGCGTTTTCAACCAGTACCGCAACTCCATCAATGCCAGTTACTTCTATCCCCCGCAAATTCAATTCACGGGTTAACCAACCTTCACCACATCCAACATCAAGAATAGAGTTAGGAGAATAACTAAGAATTGCATCAATTATTGCCCCATTCGTGACAACTTTTCGACTTTCAATCTCTTCATTCTCAATCGTAGCTATCCATGCTTGGGCATTTTGATTCCAGCTATGGATAACCGATTCATCGTTAGGATTTAGCATGATGAATATGCGACTTACCTAAACTTTCCCATAACTAAAAAATCTGAATTAAATAAGATACAAGTCTGGATTAGTAAACTAATGTTGGGTTACGCAAAGCCTTCATCCAACCTACAAATTACTTTCTGATAACTAAACGTGAATTTGAGTGGCTCTAAGCATATGATAGGTAATCAATAATTGAGTTAACGCTAACGGGTAGCTTTGCAACGTTTCACCAGTAGTACCAGCGACTTTACCAAGCTCAGGATTTGCTTCGCGATCGCATACACTTTTCAAATGTGGCATATCGGAACAAATAATCTGCTCTAACTTATTAACTTGGTCTAATGTTGCATGACCATCAACTTCCAAAACATCAACAGGTTTACCCATATCCCTGTCTAATTCTAGCCGAATCGCCGAACTCAAATCGCCATTTCCCGATGCTAAAATATCGGTAAAATTAGGATGGGGAATCGTTGGACGCAACACCAAACGTACATTCAAATTACCATTAGTTTGCTCGTTTTCCTGTGAAACTTCGTCATGGGGTGGATAAAAACTGACCACAATATCAGACCATTTCCTCTGCGGACGAATATAAGCTTCAGAATCGGGTTCGCGTTTTTCTAACTCTTGCAAAACCTGCTCTTCGCTATAACCCCGCTTTTGAGTATCGCGTTTCACCTTCCACTTTGTCCTTAATGTTTCGGGAGGAGCCAGATACACCCTCACATCATAACAATCCCTGGCTCCACGGGTCGAATAACCCAACAATCCTTCAATAATCACAAACTTACTTGGTTTAATGTATTCTGGAGCCTCAAAAGTCCCTGTCTTATGGCTATAAATCGGTTTTAAAATTGGCTGTCCCATCCGCAGTAGCGACAGATGCTGCTGCATCACATCAAGATAGTTGCAGTCTGGATGTAATGCTGTAATCCCTAATTCGGAACGTTGCGTGCGATCGTACCTGTGATAATCATCCGTACAAATCACCGTCACATTTTCTGTTCCGAGCACCTGAGCAATCCCTTTTGTCAAAGTTGTTTTGCCCGCAGCACTATCACCCACAATACCGAGTATGATTGGACGGCTCATTAATTACCCCCGAAAGAATGCAGAAAGTGGAGTTAGGAATTGTATTTTAGTTTACTTATTTTAGAAAATAATAAACATACCTCCACACTGCTCAAACAGGTCTTTAAGCCCTACATGTCGCTTAAATTATCGATTAAATCACGCTAAATCAAGCTTTTTTACCTACTTGGACTAATTGTATATTTTTCTTGCTATCTAATAAAGATTTACTAAGGAACTTCAGGAAATTGAACCTCACACGACTTGAAGTCGCGTGATTCTTGCTTCAACGATCTCTGCCTGAATGGCTCCCAATACATTATTCTCTCTGCGTCCTCTGCGTCTACCTTCGGTAGGCACGTAGTGACTTCTGCAAGTAGCCACTCCGTGTCTATGGCGGTTCATTACAAAATAAAAGATTTTTAGTCTTAACTGAACCGTATTGTATTAGATTCCTGACTACTGTTTATTGAAATTAGTGACAGAGGTTTCCGAAATACTCTGATGGGGATTTGAAGTCATTACCATCGACAAAAACATCGACAAAAAGATCGAATAATCCAAATTACTTTACTAACTTTTAGGAATATACTAATGGCTTACACTGCTTACATTAATACAAAAGATGGTGATACTCTCAGCGTTCGCGATCGCGCAAATGGTACAGTCGTCGGATCATTAACTAACGGTACAGAAGTAATAGTTATGAGCGAACCAATATTCGCTGGTTCGAGAAATTGGGTACAGATTGGTACAAATCGCTGGGTTGCTCATGAATTTCTCACAGTAATTCGCAGTGCAAAATTGGTTGCAAAAAGAACTACAGAAACTATTAACGGTTTAAGAGTATATCAAACTCGATTAATTGATAATACTGGTAAATTAATTAATACAGTTCGTGCTGTTTCTGGTCGTGCTAATAAACAAACACCATCAAATGTTGCAGGTTCGCAAACACCTTTGCCATTCGGTATTTATAAATTTGATTCTCCTGGTTCTGTCGAATTTAAAGATAAGGAATTTGGTGGTGTTTGGTCACCAGTTAGACCTATATTCAATACAGGACGTTCGGAAATTGGCGTTCACTACGACCCATCAGCTTTATTAAATAATTCCAATAGCGGTACGGCTGGATGTTTTGCAACTCCAACAACTAAAGAAAAAGATATAATGACGAACTTTATCCGTAATTATAAACCTACCCATTTGATTGTTTACGAAGGGTAGTACAGTAAGTAAAAAGTAAAAAGGCAAAAGAAAGGAAAAAGCTTTTTAAATACGGTTTATTTCCGTCCTGCTGTGGGTGGCTAAATAATATAGTAATACCAATTTTAAAAAACAATGCGACAGATAGTTTGTAGAGAAGTAGCACTACTACGTCTCTAGCATCGGATGTTTAGCAATCATTATTTGAATTGGTATAATCTGAACGCAATCTTAATAGTTGATGAAAACAAATATCCCCGACTTCCAGGAAAAGCCGGGGATATTTAACTTAATAATTAAACCAGTCCAATGCTTAGAAATTCATTTCGGCAGCTTGGACTTTTTCCACTTGCTTCTTCTTCAATACCAGCATTACTTGCGCTAGCATTACCAAAGAAACGAATGCAACTAACCAACCAATGCGGCTAGCATCTTGCAAGACAATTTCAGCATCTTTTTGACCAAAACCGCCAACATTTGGATTATTAGTGAGCGCGTCACCAGCTTTTACGGCTTGTCCTTCTGATACAATCAGTTCGGGACCAGCAGGTATGATGTCGTTAACTGTTTCGCCAGATTCGTTCTGGATACTTATCGCATATTTAACATTACCGTCTCCGTCTTCTTCTTTGGCTATTTTGGTGATATTACCAGCAGCAGAAGCGGTGTATTGGTTATTGTTACTCTTTTCACCAGTGGGGTAAACTTGTCCACGTCCACGATTTGCACCTAAGTTGATCGGATATTTACCGAAACGAATGCTTTTATCGGTTGCGGGATTTGGTGAAAGAATAGGGAATATAACTTCTTGGTATTGTTCACCAGGTAATGGTCCAACCAAAATAACGTTATCTTTCCCTTCCTTGTAAGACTGGAAGTAGGTATCACCAACTTCTTCTTTTAATTCTTCCGAAATACGGTCTTCGGGAGCAATTTTAAAGCCTTCGGGAAGCATTAATACCGCACCAACATTTAGACCAACCTTAGAACCATCAGCACCAACCTGTTGCACACTAGTATCGTAGGGAATCTTAACAACTGCTTTAAATACAGTGTCAGGTAAAACAGATTGAGGTACTTCGATTTCGGCTGGTTTTTGAGCGAGGTGACAGTTAGCGCAAACAATTCGTCCTGTCGGTTCGCGAGGGGTTTCGGGGTAGGTTTGCTGTGCCCAGAAGGGGTACGCTTCGGCGGCTTGGGGTAATCCGATCGCACTAGCAAAGAAGAATGTAACAGATGCGATCGCAACTAGCAATGATTTTGCCATTGCTTTAATGGCGGACTGAAACCGCGTCGTCGTGCAAGATTTTCTCATCTCTATAAGGACTACTATTTTTTCTGCAAATCTTTAAATACAAGTTAGTAGTTAGTAGTTATGAGTTAGTAGTTGTGAGTTATTAGTTAGTAGTTAGTAGTTGTGAGTTATTAGTTAGTAGTTAGTAGTTGTGAGTTATTAGTTATAAGTTGTGAGTTTAAATAAATTAAAAACTCCTAATTCCTAACTCCTAATTCCTAATTCCTAACTTCTAATTCCTAACTCTTAATTCCTAACTTCTAACTCCTAATTCCTAACTCCTAATTCCTAATTCCTAACTTTTAACTCCTAATTCCTAACTTGTCGTTATTTATGCCCACCAAGGTGCTTCGTCAGTACGGAAATCGGTTTCTGTCCAAGGGGTAAGAACGATTTTGTCATCCTGTACAGCAGCATGACTCAACGCTAAAGACCTTGGTGCAGGACCGCGAACTACTTTACCTGTTGCATCATACTGCGAACCGTGACAAGGACATTTAAATTTGTTTTCTGCGGCGTTCCAGGGTACAACGCAACCCAAGTGGGTACACACTGCGTTAATACCATAATCTGTAATAGCTTCCTTGCTTTCGACGACAATATATGTAGGGTCTCCCTTGAGTCCTTGAACGAGAGTGCGATCGCCTACGTTATGGCTATCGAGAAACTTGCTGACGAGGACATCGTTACCCAATTCGTCTTTTGCTGTGGCTCCACCACCAGCTCCACCACTAACAGGGGGAATAAAATACTTAACAACGGGATACAATGCTCCCAGAGCAACTCCTGTCACAGTTCCGAACGTTAAGAGGTTCATGAACTGCCGTCGTCCCATATCGGGCACGTCCATTGATTCTGAAAATTGAGCCATAATCCGAGCGTTCTTTGTGTATTTTGTTAACAAATTGGACTAGAGTTCATAGCACATGATTGAAACTCTTGTCCCAAATTAAAACATGCCTTGACCCACAAATCCGCACGGCAGTAGCCACAAAGAAGAGAAACTTCGCAGTTAACTGCCTCTAGAATTCTCTCTTTAGAGATTATGCTCTCTAAAGATATATCTAGCATCTTTTATGGTAGCATTACATTTCTTTATATTCTTATCATACTTGAGTTACGCAATTTAACATCATCACGAATTGTAAAATTATAGTTAGGTAAATTTATGACTGGAAAAGAATTACGCGAGATGTTACTAGCTAAGTGGGGTCGCTCGTATGATGTCCAATTGCGACGCACTCAGGGTAAAATATTTATGCAAATAATGTGGAAATATTTAGAACAAGCTTCTTTCCCTTTAAGTGAGGGGGAGTATCAAGAGCATTTAGATAGTGTGGCGAATTATCTCAATGCAATGGGTGGAACATCCCAAGTTCAGGTTTTTATTTTGCAAACACGGGAAAAACCACGTTTGGGAAAGGCTGTTAGTATCGCTTTAGATTTAGGCGATCGCGCTGCGGAATGGTTGTTGGAGTAGGTAATTAAGTAAAGATTTGACAAAAATTATAATTTCTCAAAAATATAAAAGTTTGGTCAATGCGATCGCATTAATATCACGTATTAAATAATTACCAGATTTCATTTAAGTTCAACACAAAACCAGGTAAAACACCCTCACCACTTAATGTAGCGGGATTATCCAATTCTTCAACCGCAGTATTAGGACGGTAAATATAAACTTTGCAGCCAACGCGATCAATTAACCAACCCAAAAGAGTACCATTTGTCATGTACTCCTCCATTTTGGTTTTCAACTCCTTTAAACTATCGGATTCTGAACGTAATTCAATGACAAATTTTGGACAAATAGGGGCGAATTTTTTACGTTTTTCGAGGGAAATTGCTTCCCAATCTGTTTTTTTAATCCAAGCGGCATCCGGGGAACGCACCGCACCAGATGGTAACGTAAATCCACCACTTGAACCAAATCCAACCCCCGTACCATCTTGCTTTGTCCATGCCCATAATTGTCCAATCAAGTCAAAATTACGTTCATCGGTTTCTGAACCTGTAGGGGACATAATTACAATTTCTCCAGTTGCTTTGCGTTCAATACGAAAATCCTTATTTAGCTGACAAAATTCAAATAGTTGCTCATCCGTCATATTAATAACGGGATGAAATTTCAACACCATCGGGTTAATTTCAGCGTCAAGAGAAAGTTGTACTGTCATTTTTAAACTCACTAATTTTTTGTTGAGTTAGTTTTTGGAAACATTAAATAATTACCAAATCTCGCTTAAATCCAACACAAAACCAGGTAAAGTTTCTTCTCCACTTAATGTAGTGGGATTATCTAATTCCTCAACTACAGCATGGGGACGGTAAATATAAACTTTACGCTGAACGCGATCGATTAACCAACCCAAGAGAGTACCATTTGTGATGTACTCTTCCATCTTGGTTTTCAACTCCTTTAAACTATCGGATTGCGATCGCAATTCAATTACAAATTGCGGACAAATAGGAGCGAATTTTTTGCGTTTTTCTAGGGGAATTGCTTGCCAATCTGTTTTTTTAATCCAAGCAGCATCGGGCGAACGCACCGCACCAGATGGTAATGTAAATCCACCACTCGAACCAAATCCCACACCCGTACCATCTTGCTTTGTCCATATACCTAATTGGACTATTAAATCAAAATTACGTTGGTCTGTTTCCGAACCTGTGGGGGACATAATTACAATTTCTCCAGTCGCTTTGCGTTCGATGCGAAAATCTTTATTTAGCTGACAAAATTCAAATAGTTGGTCATCCGTCATCGTAATAACGGGATGAAATTTCAACACCATTGGGTTAATTTCAGCGTCAAGAGAAAGTTGTACTGTCATTTTTAAATTTACTGATTTCTTGATATACCTTTATTCTAAAACTGCTGCACTATCCTGGCATCCTTGAGAAAAAACTTTTTGATTTCCTGAGTATTGGTTCTCGGCTCAATGCCGATTTGGATAAGCTTAGATGTTTTTAAACGGTTCCTGATTAAGGCTAAATGAGTGAATTATATTAAGAACGGTTAGAATTTTGACTTCACAACTATGATGACTTATTTTATTAGTATTTAGCTAACTGCTAATAGCTAACGGCTAACCACTCATAATATAACTTCGGGTGTACTTTATGGAAGTATGGGTAAACTTGAAATTTGGTGATGGGGATTTTGAGCAGGGATTTAATAAAATCCAACTTCAGATAGATGCTTTCTCTACTCAGACTAATTTAGAGCTATTAGAAACCCAATTACTCCCAGCCCCAGAAATTCCAAGTAGCTATGAAAATTGGAAAAAAACCTATGACTTGTTAGCTCAACCGACCAGCAGAGGTTTTAAAAAGAACCAAGTTACAAATATATCTACAGATGCCTGTTCTGAATTTGCTAAGTCTTTACGGGAAAGATTAAACCAATGGCTACTACCAATTAAGTCGCAGTTAAAATCAGTAATTACCTCAAATATCAATGCTGATATTCGTTTAGTTGTCAACACGTATGGGGTTAGTTCGGAACTAACAAAGAACATCTTACATCGCATACCTTGGCAGGAATGTCATTTATTTGGAGAACATTCTTCATTGGAAACAGCACTTTCTTTTAAAGATTCGCTGTTTTCCAAGATTGGAGGAGCAACAAAACAAAATTCTGAAACTTTCAGAAGAATTAAAATTATCAGTATATTTGGAGATAGTAGAAATCTTGATACCTCAACCGATGAAAAATTAATTATTGATTTAGAAAAACGAGGTGCAGAAACTATTTTTTTGAAAGAACCCAAGCGTGAAACACTTCATCAACTCTGGGATGAACCTTGTGATATTTTGTTTTTTGCCGGACACAGTGAATCTCAAGAGCATGGTAAAAAAGGCATAATTGCTCTTAATCCCAACGATAGTTTAGATTTAGAAGAAATTCCTCAAACTTTAAAATCAGCAATTAGTAAAGGTTTAAAATTAGCAATTTTTAATTCCTGTGATGGTTTGGGTTTAGCACAACGATTGGCAGATTTAAATTTACCCTACATTATAGTTTGGCGGGAACCAGTACCAGATAAAATCGCGCAACAGTTTCTCAACTTTTTTCTTTCTTCTTACGCTGGTGGAGATTCTTTATTTACCGCTGTATTCAAAGCAAGGGGTAAATTACAAGAACTTACAGGAAAATCTGAGTCAGAAAAGCCACTTCCTGGGGTGAGTTGTTTACCGATTATTTGCAAAAATACATTAGAACTTCCTCCCAGTTGGTCAGATTTGGGGGGATTATCTGGTAAGTTACCTAATTCTCCTTATCAGGGTTTATCTGCCTTTGGGGAAGAAGATGCACCCTTTTTCTTTGGTCGGGAGAAGTTTGTTGATGAGTTGGTAGCAGCAGTCCAAAGTAAATCTTTGGTAACTGTGGTTGGTGCTTCTGGGAGTGGAAAGTCTTCTGTGGTGTTTGCGGGGTTGATTCCGAGTTTACGAAAAATTGGGAATGTGGAGATTATTTCTTTTCGTCCAGGGAATAATCCGCTTGGGAATTTAGCGATCGCACTAAATCATCATTGTCATTTTCCAGCACCACTACAAGGAGAAAATTCCCCAGATACGCAACGCAGATTAGACCAAATGGTCTTAGAAGTGGACTTGCGGCACGATGAGACAAAGTTGACCCAGCTTATAAATGATATTATCACCAAAAGAAACATAGTACTCATTGCCGACCAATTTGAAGAAATTTACACTCTCTCACAGCAAGAGGAACGCCAGCGTTTTTTAGATGCATTAATTTACGCGATCGCCCACGCTCCCAAATTTACCCTGGTGCTAACGCTGCGGGCGGATTTTTATGGGTATGCTTTATTTTACCGTCCTTTTAGTGATGCTTTACAGAAGGGAATTTATAATCTAGGTTCCATGAACCGGGAGGAGTTGCGTTGTGCGGTGGAAAAACCAGCGCAAAAAATGAAGGTTGTACTTGAGGAGGGGTTAGCTGAGACTTTAATTAAAGATTTAGGTAATGAACCGGGACGTTTACCTTTACTTGAGTTTACCCTGACGCAGCTTTGGCAAAACCGCTCTGTCAAACTTACCCAAAACTACCCAAGTCTAGACTTAACTGGACAGAAGTAGTTTTAGTGTTAACTTCCTGTTTCACAGTGGTCTTGATATGACTATCAAGAGGCGAAGTCTGCCGGACAG
>JAAUPE010000110.1 GCA_012034595.1 Calothrix sp. CSU_2_0
GATTCCTGATTCCTGATTCCTGATTCCTGATTCCTGATTACTGATTCCTGATTACTGATTCCTGATTACTGATTCCTGATTACTGATTGCTGATTACTGATTACTGATTGCTGATTGCTGATTCCTATAATTCCCAAATTCGTTGCAAATTGAGGACAAAACCAGGTAAAATACACTCTCCAGAAAGAGTTGATGGTGATGTTAAAATTTCCACCTTTTGTTTTGGACGATATATTTCGACTTCCTGCTTTTTTCTGTTAATCAACCAACCCAAACGACACCCATTTGACATATACTCTTGCATCTTTTGCTGAGTTTTGGTCAAGCTGTCACTGGGAGAAAGTATCTCAATGACAAAATCAGGACATAGAGGAATAAATTTTTTCTTTTTGTTCCTTTGTCAAACTATCCCAACGAGATTTTTCTACCCAAGAGACATCAGGAGAGCGATCGGCTCCATTTGGTAAAGTAAATCCAGTGGATGAATCGAAAACTTCACCCAATTGATTTTGTTCGTTCCAATAACCTACCTGGAGAATTAGATTAACGTTACTTCTTCCTGTTTCTCCCCCAGTTGGTGGCATGATAACTAATTCTCCTTGGGCATTTCGTTCTAATTTTAAATCGGGATGTTCTTCGCAAAGTTGATAAAACTGCTCTCTGGTCAGTTGAATTAGAGAATTGAGGTTGAGTGTGAGTGCTGTCATACGAGTAATTCTCGTTTTTTTTGTTTGCTAAAAGCCTATTTATAAAATAAGTATAAAAAATTTGCGGTGTTGCTAAATTAAACCTCCTGACTACTGACTCTTAATCATTCCCAAATTCTTTGCAGATTGAGGACAAAACCAGGTAAAATATCCTCTCCAGAAAGAGTTGATGGTAATGTTAAAACTTCCACCTCTTGTTCTGGACGATATATTTCGACTTCCTGTTTTTTTCTGTTAATCAACCAACCCAGACGACAGCCATTTGACATATACTCTTGCATTTTATTTTGGGTTTTGGTCAAACTGTCGCTAGGGGAAAGTATCTCAATGACAAAATCAGGACATAGGGGAATAAATTTTTCTTTTTGTTCTGGAGTCAAAGCATTCCAGCGAGATTTTTCTACCCAAGAGACATCAGGAGAGCGGTCTGCTCCATTTGGTAAAGTAAATCCAGTGGATGAATCAAAAACTTCACCCAATTGATTTTGCTCATTCCAGAACCATACTTGAGCATTAATGCTAGAGTTACTTCTCCCTGCTTCTCCTCCCGTTGGTGGCATTATAATCAACTCTCCTTGGAAATTACGTTCTAATTTTAAATCGGGATTTTCTTTACACAATTGATAAAACTGCTCTCTTGTCAGTTGAATTAAAGAATTGAGGTTGAGTGTAAGTGCTGTCATGGCAGTAATTACCGTTTTTTATCTGCTGATTCTCAAAACAAAAGGGACTAACTTTAAATTAGCCCCTTTTGCTGGGATTGGTGATTAAACTTTGTGATTAAACTTTGCGATTAAACTTTGCGATCGCTCTTGTAATTAAACCGCAAAAATTATTTGCAGTTGTAACGCAAGCAAACCTACCCAGTTAAATATCCAAATCCATAAGGTTGAGTTTAGAACCGTATGTCTCAATAAACTCACGTCTGGGTTGAACGCGATCGCCCATTAAGATGGTAAATATCCGATCGGCTTCGGCAGCATCTTCAATTTCCACTTGTTTAAGAGTGCGACTTTCGGGGTTCATGGTGGTTTCCCAAAGTTGCTGAGGCATCATTTCACCCAACCCTTTAAAACGCTGGATGGTGTAATTAGCGTTGTCGGGGAACTGGCTGATGATTTTATTTTTTTCGCGATCGCTATAACAATAATAATGATTGCGTCCGCGCTCGACTTTGTACAATGGTGGACAAGCGATGTAAATAAAGCCTTGTTCGATTAAAGCCCGTTGGTAACGATAGAAGAAAGTTAACAACAAGGTGCGAATGTGGGCACCATCAACGTCAGCATCGGTCATTAAAACAATGCGGTGATATCGAAGTTGATTGCTATCGAATTCCTCACCTTTAACACCCAAACCTAAAGCTGCAATCAATGATTGGACTTCATTGTTTTTGTAGATTTTGGCATCGTCGGTTTTTTCGATGTTCAAAATTTTACCGCGCAATGGCAGTATTGCTTGGAAACGTCTGTCCCTACCTTGCTTGGCACTATTATGTACAAATACACCACTAGAAAGGGCAAAGTTGTGGGTATGGGGAACCTCAATGTCGTAAACATCTACCTGTGTTTCCAAACGCTCAATCTTGGCAACACGATGGTTGTAGTTAGCAACTGCTTCTTTAGCAAGAGTTTTATCTCCTTCAAAATAGCGATCGCAGAAAGTATCAAACCGTAATAAAGACTTATCTTTTGTTTGCAAACGATAGCTTTGATACGCTTCAACATTTACATCACCCTGCTCAATTGCTACTTGCTTCAGTGCTGCAATTGTTTTACGGTAATAGGTTTGCTGTAGGGCTATTTGACGTTTGGCACGGTATTCTGGTGTCCATTGTTCCCGTGTTTTCTCCCGTCGCCACTGTAACAAATCTTTATCTTGCCACTGTTGTTTGGCTAAGAGAGAGTAAGTTACACGTGCTTCTGGATGAGTAACAAAATAGTTACTAACCCTAGACGATTGTGCTTGACGATTCGACTCATCACTCCAGTACTCTTGTTGTGCTAGGTTCAGTTGGGCTTTGTTTTGCTGACGATATTCATCATTGCTGTTGTAGAATTCACGCCACTTTACCTGTCATGTAAGCTTTATAATCCTCTAAGCAATAAACTTGTAAATAGCGGTTGTACCAATCTGCTATTAAGTGGGTAAATAACCAAGAATCACTACGGGGATTCCATACCATTTCATACCCATCAATGGTAATGCCAGTTTCTTTTGTACTCGACAACTTACGATACAAAGGCATTAGTGAATCTTCGGAGGTCAGCAATCCGGCTGCTTTGTAACTTCCATCTCGTAACATAAACCGATGGTCAGGAGTACAAACAATTTCTTCCCCATTATCCAATGTCACTTTGATGACTTCGGCATTAGCCTTTGTCATCCGAGGATTGATAATGCGCTCAATCCCAATAGTGCGATCGCGGCGGATTGTGTAGCAAAAATGCTCTTTGCCAACCGCTTGTTCTGCCACAATTTCTTTGAAACTGAGGGAACGTCCATCGGCTAGTGCAACAAGCGTATCACCATGAAAACAACCCCCCGCAGAATCCCCTTCCACGAGATATATCTCCGATTCTCTAGGGTCACGGGAACTACAATCTGCCAATTTACCTGGTAGCGGAGAAGACTCTAAAACAGACTTTCTCCGGACAAGTTCCCTGGCATGACGGGCTGCTTCGGCTGCTTTGAATGCTTGAATTGCTTTCTCTAAAATTGCATCGGCAACACTGGGGTGAAATTCTAAGTATTCGGTGAGTGTTTCCCCCACAAAGGAATCAACAATCCCGCGAACTTCGGTGTTACCTAATTTGGTTTTGGTTTGTCCTTCAAATTCTGGATCGGGAACTTTGACGGAAATTACGGCAGTTAAACCTTCGCGAACGTTTTCCCCGCTTAAATTTGGTTCATTTTCCTTAATTTTATTCCGCTTGCGAGCGATTACATTCATCGTCCGCGTCAACACAGCCTTCAAACCTTCGAGGTGAGTGCCACCGTCAACGGTACGGATATTATTTGCAAAACCCAAAACATTGTCGGAGTAAGCATCGGTACACCATTGCAATGCGACTTCAACTTGAACGTTGTTACGTTCCCCCTGAACGAAAATAATTTCTTCGTGCAAAGCCTGTTTGTCTGAGTTCATATAGGCGATATACTCGCGGATACCACCTTTATATTCATAGGTTTCAACCAGGGGAGTCTCACTTTTAATCACTTCTAGACGATTGTCTGCAAAAGTAATTTTGACTCCCGCGTTTAAATATGCTAATTCCCGCAGGCGACCTGATAAAGTGATGTAATCAAATTCTGTAACCGTCGTAAAAATAGTGTCGTCTGGCTTAAATTGTACTGCCGTACCAGTTTTCGCTTCCTTTGCTGGTTGGGCTTTGAGTTCCCCTTGAGGCACACCCCGTTCGTAACGCTGGGTATACACCTTCTTATCGCGCCAAACCGTGACTTCGAGCCACTCAGACAACCCATTTACAACTGAAACCCCAACTCCGTGAAGTCCTCCAGATACTTTATATCCACCACCACCGAACTTACCACCAGCCCCCAACACAGTCATCACTGTTTCCAGCGCTGACTTTCCTGTTTTAGTGTGGGTATCAACAGGAATACCTCGACCGTCATCTTGCACCCGACAAGAACCATCGGGATTGAGTTCAATCTCAATGTTGGTGCAATGACCTGCTAAGGCTTCATCAACGGAATTATCCACCACTTCATAAACTAGGTGGTGAAGTCCTCGCGTTCCGGTTGAACCGATGTACATCCCCGGTCGTTTGCGGACATGTTCCAGACCTTCCAGAACTTGTATCTGATCGGCACCGTAACCTGTCGTCATGAAAATTCTCCTGATGTTTGGGGGTGAAGTCGCTAAAAAAACGATTAAGTCAAAAACACTCCAAGATTCTAGCACAAAAGGTATGCTGGCGACTGTAGGGCAATTTGATGGTGATTTTATTTAGGGGTTTAATCCGCTAATTTTGAACCTACAGATTGCTTTAATATTTGTGTCTCTTGGAATAGGTATTTTTTAGATAAATATAATGGACAGTGGTTTATAAAAATATTGCTCTAAATTTATTGCTCAATTGGCTGGGGTTTACGGCTTTATGAGGTAGGATATATGCTCCCATGCGACATTAACATGCTTTGGTCACTTTTGGTAGCATTTGCCAGAAAAGCTTTATTAGTCTTTGGGAACTGCAATATAAGTAGTCGGACACAATTAATTACACAAAATTTGGGCTGAAATTCTTCCCTATCAAAGAAATCAAAAAATCAGTATTGTAATTAATTCTGTCTGGTTACTTAACGCGATCGCGTTATATTGCCTTGTATTATAAATAAAATGTGACCTCTCTCCGAATCTCGTGCTTCTAAGCATTGATTTGTAATGCGATGGTCATTGTTGTGGCTGCTGCGTTTTGCCCTTAAACCACTCAAAAAAGTATCGTACACCGCAAAATTTTCAATGACAATGCCCGATGCCCAATTCCCAATTCCCAACTCCCAAACTAATAGTTATATGTGGTGCAACTGCAACAGGTAAATCTGGCTTGGCTTTAGAATTGGCAATGCGGCTAGATTGTCCAATTATTAGTGCCGATTCGCGACAAGTTTACCGTGAATTTGATATTGGTACGGCAAAACCAAGCAAAACCGAACAAGCTTTAGTTCCCCATTATTTAATAGATATCTGCGAACCCAATGAAGTTATGACTGTTGCTGATTATCAAGATGCAGCTAGGGTTTTGATTGAGGGGAAAGATAAGGTGAGGGAAGAAAATGTTTCTTGTTCTCCCTCCACTCAACTTTTGGTAGGTGGTACTGGTTTATACATAAAAGCGATAACTAGAGGGATGAAAATTCCTAGAGTTGCACCGAATTATGAATTGCGATCGCATTTAGAATCTCTTCGTGAATCCCTTGGTCAAATCTATCTATACCAGATGTTAGAACAAGTTGACCCTGATGCAACTGCAAAAATTCATCCCCATGACTCTGTACGGACTTTGCGAGCATTGGAGGTTTACTATATTACAGGTGTTCCCATTTCCGAGCAGCAAGGAGAAAACCCACCCGATTACCCAATTTTACAACTTGGATTAGATTGCGATCGCGCATATTTGACTCAGCGTATTGCTCAACGCACGGAAAAGATGGTCAAGGATGGTTTTGTTGAGGAGGTTGATTATTTATGTCGCAAATTTGGTGAGGAATTACCGTTGTTAAACACGTTGGGATATCAAGAAATGCGGCAATATTTAGCTGGGGAAGTTAGTTTAGAAAAAGCTCAAGAATTAACTGCATTACATACGCGACAATTTGCCAAACGTCAGCAAACCTGGTTTCGTGCATATCCACAAATCGAATGGTTTGATGTGGAAAATAGTAATTTATTTGAGCAGGTATGGCAAAGGATAGATGATTTTCTTCACAATGTATAAATCTGAAGTTGTTAAATTTAAAAACTGAAAATAAAAAGTATTTTATCTAGGTTAAAATCATAAATATTTATAACTGGAATCACTTAATTTTTATGAAGACAATAATATTATTTATTTCTGTTAGCTTAAATATTATATTTTTATTCGTGACATTTATATTGATTTATAAAAAAGGAGGATTTTCCTATTTAGCCAAAAAACTATTTAATATATTTAACAATAAACAAGATATATTCAATATTTATAGTCCACCTGGTTATATTCACAAGAAAAGCCAATATGAGCTTTTACCTAAATTAAATAACTGTATTATATTTTTGGGTGATAGCATTACCGATGAAGGTGAGTGGTCAGAATTATTAGGAAAATCTCATATTAACCATAACGTATTAAATAGAGGTATTTCTGGCGATACAACTGATAGAATCTTACAAAGAATTGATGTGGTAATTGAAACACAACCAAAACAAATATTTTTAATGGTTGGGATTAATGATTTAGCGATGATTAATAAATCTGTCGGTAAAGTTATTGATAAATATAAACAAATTCTCCTCAAATTTAAAAATGCCATTCCCGATACACAAGTCTTTATTCAGAGCGTTTTACCTGTAAATCAAAACATTTATTTATATTGGGAAGATAATCAAAAAATAGTTAATTTAAATTCAAAGTTAAAAGATTTAGCCACAGAATTCGATTATGAATATATAGATATACATTCATATTTTATTGATGCAGAAAAACAACTAGATGCAAAATATACTGCCGATGGTCTACATCTCAACGGAAAAGCTTATTTACTATGGGCAGAAATTATCAAACAATATTTGTAGCGGTTTTTGTACCTTTAAAGCTGTTGGGACAGAAAAAATTTCCTCAAGAATTAGGACTTACGCAAAGAAACTGGTGGTCAAAACATCAGTCTTGCATAGAAACCAGTCTTCTGGCTTCACGTGCGTAAGTCATAAGAATAAATCTCTTCTAATTTTTCCCTTGATAAAATCAAGGCTAAGACCCTTTATGGGTCTCACCCTGTACAGCATTCTGAAGATTTTGTTTAGAATTGTGCTTGCTTATACCTGATAACACTAGCGCCAGCTTTTGCACCGTATTTACTGGCGCTTTCATTTTACCTGTTTCTCGTCAAGGGAAAAGGTGTGCTTTACCCTGTAGAGGTGTGACACCTGCGGGGAGAGAGCTTATAATGTTTGGTTGGAATATTAGAAAATTTGTAAGTAAGAAACTATTTATCAAGTAAAAATTAAATTCATTGTCGGGTGTGTTAGCGTAATGAACCCTTGATAATATTGTGTCACAATGTTTTCATTTAAATTGCTGGTAAAAATGAAATTTGTACAAGTACACAACACACCCTACTTAAAATCTGTAAATAAATTAGTTTGTGGGGAGTAAAGTTAACACCCCAGTAGTTTGCCTTTATAGAGTTGTACATCTATGCTGACCAATTTTTATATATTTTTAATTTTTATATATTTTTATAGATGCTCTTTAACAGTTTCTATTTGGATCAAAGATATATATTTAAAATTTATTCTGTTTTGTATGTTTATGGAGCGAATAAATTAATTGATGATACCAAAGTATACTTGATTACTATATATGATTAACGCTAGAATCGATTCTATTCATTGCACTCAAGATTTTACCTTAGCTGTGTTCAACACCGAAGTAAATCACTGGCAGTTTCGAGTCATTTACTCTACTGGAGCAGTATATGGTGAACGAAATATTTACTATACTAAATTAGCCGCAGAAAGGGCTGGAAGAAAGTGGATTCAGCAGCTTATTTAAGAGGAAGAGGAGTAATTCTAACTCCATATTCCCCATTATTTTAATCAAGAATTGCGTAATATCTCAACTATATAATCTTCTAATTCTTGACGCTCTCGACTGCTGGCACTGCGTTGATAGTTCCTGACTGTTTCGCGAACGAATTGACGTTTTTCACTCGTAGAAGCTTTGACTTTTGTACCTGGTTTGGCAAGATTTTTCTGTAATTCTTCCCAAGTATTTTCAGCAACAGCTTCACCTACTTTGAGTAATGCAGCAGGTAATAATCTTTTAGCTTCGTGACGGTATTCTTCTTCAGTATCAAGTGAAGATACATCTACACTGCTGAAATCGACACCACTGAAATCTATACTGCTAAAATCTATTTTCATTTCCATTGTCTCTTGCTTTATGCTTCATCATTATCAATTATGCTCGATTAAGTCTTTGGTTCAGGCTAAATTAATAATTTTCTGTATTTTAATATGACATTATATTCGTAGTGGGCAAGTAGGTAGGCACAAATAAAGTCAACTATGTAACAGAATGTAAACACCTCGGAACCCTTGCGATTACTACCCTTCGGGAACGCGAAGCGCGAACGCTTCACTCCGTTACGCTCGTAATGACATAACTGTAAATTTTTCTGCCCACCTACTTAGTATTTATACTCGACACATATACTACTTTTTTAGGATTCGCAACCATTTTAGCGAAAGTATACATTTTTTTGCGATATACTTCCGACATTGAGCTAAGTTGCATTAGAGACTGGAGCCGTAGCTTGATACTTACAGAAATCGCTACGTGTCTACTACGCTTATTCCTTGCCAAAATTGCTTACTCTTAGGATACAGCAGTCATATTGGGTGGTTGATGAGGAGAAAGTCAGATTGCTCAGAAAATGCTTTTGAGTGGATGTTTGGGTCATATTTGTTAATATCTAAGGATTTACTGGTTTGAGTAATACGAAACAAAAATTCAAGAATTATTACCTATTTTTAAAAATTATCTGTCATTAGGCTGAGTGTTATCTCAAGTCTAGTAAGTTATAGTTCATAATATTTGTATTAAATTATGATTTATATTAAATATTTAAGGTTCTTCAGTACTTGTTATGCCAAATTATTAGCAATACCATGTAATAACATGTTAAAAAATATATCAAAATAATGACTGAAGCTCTTATTCCAATTGACATACAAGGTATTCTTGCTGTTTGCTGTAAAATATAGAGAAAATGTTTTTGGTGCGTTTACAGTCATGGTTAATAAGAAAGATATTAAAATTCTAACAGAAATTCTTGATTTAGAGGATGTAAAAGTTATATCACATCGTCTTCATAGTGGGATTGGAATAATTTTACAAACCGAATCAAAAAAATCACAAAGTATTTGTCCTAATTGTGGTGAAATAAGCCATAAATTGCATCAGAATCATCGACATATTGTTAAAGACTTACCCTTTGGAGAAAAACCAGTATTTTTAGAAATTAATAGACGACAATTCAAATGTGAAAAATGTAAAAAACCGTTTAGCGAAGAGCTAGATTTTGTGAGGAAGAAAAGGACTTATACAAAACGGCTTGCATATAAAACAATACAAGAAGTTTTGGAAAACGACATTCACACTATAGCCTCAAAAGGGATTGTAACAACAGAAGAGATAGAACGTATGTTGAAAGATGCATCTGAAGAATTATCGGATTCAAGACCTTTAAACTTAAAAAGGCTTGGAATAGATGAGATAGCCCTAGTTAAAGGAAAGGGTCATTACTGTGCAGTACTAATAGATTTAGATACATCTAAAGTAATCGCAATGTTAAGCGATCGCACGAAAGCGGTAATAGCTGAAGTTATTACGGGGTGGGGAGTTGAAGTTTTAGATCGAATAGAAGAAGTAAGTATAGATTTATGGCAAGGGTATAAAAACTTAGTTGTAGAATTAATGCCAAATGCTCAAGTCGTAGCAGATAGATTTCATGTGATGACACAGATAAATAAAGAGTTAGATACACAAAGAAAAAGAGAAAAACGAAATGTAGAAGAGTTAATCAAAAAAGCAAAATTAGTAGCAGATAAAACTGAATATGAACAAATATTAGAAGGATTAAAGAGTAGTAAATATTCTTTGCTTAAGAATGAAGATAACTTAAGCGAAGAGCAATTGAATAAACTTATTGAAGTTAAAAGTGTATCTCCAATTCTGAAAGTAATGCATGAACTAAAAGAAAAATTTAGGAAAATTTTTAATAAGACTAATGATTGGTATACGGGAGTCTTTAAACTCGGTATGTGGTTGTCGAGAGCTAAAAAATATTTCCCAAAAAGCAATAATACTATTATCCGTTGGTTTGATGAAGTTATTGCTTACTTTGATAATGGGACAAATAGTGGTACTGTCGAAGGAATTAATAACAAACTTAAGTTGATTAAACGTTCTGGATATGGATTTAGAAACTTTGAAAATTTTAGAGTTAGATGCTTGTTAAATTGGCATATTAACTATTAGTTAAGCATAACAAGTACTGAAGAACCATATTTAAATATATTTAATAGTTTCGGTGTTTGTTCAAAAGAGATTTGTTAATTTATTTATTAATTTAATTACAATTGAGTATTTGTTTAAACTTTTAGTGGTGATTTGTATTTATCAATTGTATAAAAACAGAAATTAAACTATTTTTTATTGATAAAATTAGGGACTTTTTGCTAATAGTCATATTTTGAGATTAGAAGCAGGACAATACATTAAATTATCTAAGGGGAATTTTATGACTGGTACAATGCAATTGCCTAGTTCGGTAGAGTCATTACTAGGTCAAGAAGCCGAAGATTTGCTTACTTATAAAGCCAAAGTTTCTCAGGATTTATTACATTTACCAGGTGCAGATTTTGTCGATCGCGTGTGGTTGAATAGCGATCGCAATTCCCAAGTTCTCCGTAGTCTGCAAATGCTATATTCCACGGGTAGACTGGCAAATACAGGATATATGTCAATTTTACCAGTGGATCAAGGTATCGAACATTCTGCGGGTGCTTCGTTTGCACCTAACCCGATGTACTTCGATCCGGAGAACATAATTAAATTAGCGATCGCATCTGGTTGTAATGCTGTGGCAACAACGTTAGGTGTGTTGGGTTCAGTTTCCCGTAAATATGCTCACAAAATTCCTTTCATTGCCAAGATTAACCATAATGAATTATTAACTTACCCGAATCAATTTGACCAGGTTATGTTTGCAGATGTGGAACAAGCTTGGAATTTGGGTGCAGTGGCAATAGGAGCAACAATTTATTTTGGTTCGGAAAATTCAACTCGGCAAATTCAAGAGGTTAGTCAAGCTTTTAAGCAAGCTCATGAATACGGAATGACAACTATTTTGTGGTGTTATTTACGTAATAATGCTTTTAAACAAGATAAAGACTATCACGTTGCGGCTGATTTAACTGGGCAAGCAAATCATTTAGGTGTGACAATTGAAGCGGATATTATTAAGCAGAAATTACCTGAATGTAATAATGGCTATGGTGCAGTTGCGAAAGCTACTGGTGAAAGTTATGGTAAAACTAATGAGAGAATTTATACAGATTTAACTAGTGACCATCCGATTGATTTAGCGCGTTATCAAGTATTAAATTGTTATTGCGGACGTGCGGGTTTAATTAATTCTGGTGGAGCATCTGGTAAAAATGATTTTGCTGAGGCAATACGAGCTGCGGTAATAAATAAACGTGCAGGTGGAAGTGGTTTAATTTCTGGACGTAAGACTTTTCAACGTCCTTTTGAAGAAGGTGTGAAGTTGTTTAATGCAATTCAGGATGTGTATTTGTCTAAGGATATAACGATTGCATAATTACTGACAAAATTAGGTATTTTTGGATGAATTAGAAGATATAGTAATCCGGTTTAAATTTTGTTGGTATTCACTCTTTGTATTGCTTAAAGTGATATATTGTAACGCACCATGTTCATGGATTTGGTGCGTTTTTGACCGTGAAAATTTTGAGTATGAAAAAATCTAACCTAATTCTTCCATATATTCCATATAGAACCTAACTTTTGATATATGATTTGTTAGCAATTATTGAAACTAGAGGAAGATGTATTTGTTTAATAAAATTTATACGATTTAAAAGGTAAAAATCCAGAGTTGTGGAGCTATATTCCCAATGTTAGAAATCAAATTCTTAGAATTTAAGAAACATCTAAATAGCCTGTATTGCAAAATAGCAATTGTGTTTATGGTTAGCTTAATTTCGTTACTTGGATTACAAGTTTCACCCGTACAAGCAGAAGGTTTTTACGGTTTTAGGCAGCAGAAAACAGAGAAAACTTCAAAAACTAATATTTATACATCTTTCAAATGAAATAATTACATAGATATTTTATCTGTAAAATCTAAAATTTAAAAATAAAATTAAAGACTTGAGATTAAAATTTATCCTTTGGTTCACGATTTTCAACCCGATACTGTTCTAAACGTCGAATCGCGATTACTAAACTAAACTTCATTCTTGTAAAAGCTTCTACCAAACTACCAACCTCATCGTTAGATACTTTCTCGAAATCTGCATTCATATCACCAGTACTAACAGCTTCAGCAACACGAACAACCCGTTTAATCGGACGAACAACATATCGCTTCAACCAAAAATTAGCCATATAAATTGCGATCGCAAATACTAAGGTGACAATTCCCATAATTAACAAGAATGATTGTTTGGCTTTTTGCAATACTTCGGTGGTTGGTATGGAAACAATTTGAGTACCGTTAATTTGGTTTAATTTCCAACCCATACCGTTTTTATTTCCATAAATGCTAATCATTTCTTGTGGTGCTGCATCGGGGGTACTATGACATCGCAAGCAACTAGCATCGGTAATTTTTAATGGACGAGCAATATAAAAGTATTTTTCTCCTTGGAGGTTCCGAAATCCGGTTTTTTCTTGGGTATTCATGTTTTGTCTAAAATCACTCACAATGTCTTTTTCAAAATCATCAGCTAAGTCACGAATATTAGTTGGGTTTAACATTGCTTCTTTGTACAAGTAATCTTGATAGTCTTGATTTTGATTGCGTAAGTGTTCAAATACTTTTCGTGATGAGTAGGATGGCACTGTTTGCGGTAAAAAACTATCTTTTCCTAGAGTTGCTTGTAAATTTGGAGTTACTTCATTACTCGTATAGGAACGGACAGAGTTTAAGCTTTGGAAGAGTAATGAGGCATTTGAAGAGATTTCATGTTGAGCTTTGTAATTTAAGATATTAGCGAGAGCAATACCGCTAAGAGAAATTCCTCCGAGAAAAACCATCAGCATTAACAAAGTTAATTTTTGAGCTAATGCAAAATTAATCATTTTGATTCTTTTCAACATATTTACTCCAATTTAAATAAGTTCTATTTAGGAATTTTTAGATATTTGTCGGGTGGGAATTACCCACCTAATAAATTGATGATTGAGCTATTAATAATATGCATGGGTACGAGCTTTGTAACTAAACAATAAATTGAAAATAACAATTGTGATGATTGCAAGAAAACCATTAGCATAAAAGACTCCTTGAACACCCCAAACACCTAAAGTAACACCTGCAAATAATGGACCTAATGCTCTTCCTAAAGATTGAACTGTAACATTCAGTGCCATAAAACTAGCCCGATGACCTTCAGGAGCAATTGTTGCTAACATTGATTGTAAAGCAGGCAAAACCAATGCTTGAGAGGTTCCAAAAATAATACAGGGAGTTACTAATGACCAGGTACTATGAATTGCCGGAATTACTAATAAAGACAATCCACAGACAAGAAAACCACAGCTAATTAAGATTTTTTCAGAAAACCAACGAGTTAAAAGTCCCAATTGTGAAGCTGCGATCGCAAATGCAATTGACTCAATTGAAAGAATAATTCCAATGTCTTTTCCAGATGCATGTAAAGTTGTTGCAGCATACATTGGTAGATAAATGTAAAAAGCTCCTAATTCAATAATGAACATTGAAAAGACTGTGAATAGTAACCCCAATACTTGAGGATTTTGAATGTTTTTCCAAGTGATTTTCAGGTAAGTTTTTAAATTTAGCTCTTGAGTCGAACTTTGCTTTGTTGGTAACTTTAATTTGGTAATAATTAGGAACGCTACAGGAAAAGCTAAAATTGCCAGTAAGAAAACATATCTCCAACTAAATTCACCTAACATACCACCAATGAGAGGATATATTGTTGCGGCAACTCCTATCATTGCTGCATTAATTCCCATTGCACTAGTTAGCATTTTACCGCTATATAAATCGCTAATTAAAGTTAGTTCTATCGACTCTAAACTAGCCGAACCCATTCCAGTTAAAAAACGCCATTCTAGCAAACTACGAAAGTTAGTTGCTGATGCACATAAAATCCCACCAATCCCAAAAACTAATAGGGAAGGAATGAGAACTTGCTTTCTACCAAAACGGTCTGCCAAAGCTCCAAAAATCAAACTACCAAATGTAGTTGGTAGCAAAAATATGGTCATGAGCATTCCTATTTGTTGAGGAGGAATGTTGAGAGATTCAGCGATATTAGGGACAATTGGATTGATGCTTAATACTCCACTAATCGCAATCAATGATATCGAAATAATTAGAAAGAATTTACTATCAAATGCAAAGTTAATTGTATCTTTGTTGTTGATTTTTTTAGATAATGAACTCATAGCTGCAAAACCTTTATTGGTTAACTATAAGTTCTCTAGCGATGAGTCGTTTCCATTTATGCATTAATTACTCGATGCAATTAAATATATGGCTATGCGATCGCAAACCATCAGTTATTATCTGGGTTTGAGGAGCTTAATCTTTCGTTACATAGTCAACAGTGAAACATCTATATATGGATGGGTACAAGGTAAAACTATCCAACTGGCTGAAATTAGTCTTTTATTGAAAAATATCAAAAAATCTATAATCTTTTCATAGCAAGCGTTTCGTCTCAATCGGATACCTCGAAAATCAAAAAAAAGCTCAGTTGTGCGATACTCCTCTGGAGTCACTTTGCGATCGCAGCTGCATAAACCCAATTCATCCACAGTAGATAGTAACAGAAGCGGTTGAAACGCTGGAAAAGCAAAGCAAATCGACCAAAATAGCTTAAATATAATTTCTATTTAATTTTTCAAGTTCTCTCAATAATTACTTACGAGGTATCAAACGATGGACACCAAATTTATGCTGGATATGTGTCAACTTGCTAACGCTGAAAAAGGTAAAAAAATTACAATCTTAGGTGCGGGAATTGCGGGTTTGGTTGCAGCTTATGAATTAGAAAAAATGGGTCACGAAGTCACGATTATGGAGGGTAGTCCCCGCATTGGTGGTCGAGTTTGGACTCATCGCTTTGGTAACGAAAAAGATGCACCTTACGCAGAATTAGGAGCAATGCGGATTCCTAGCTCCCACAACCATACATTACATTATGTCAACGAGATGGGTTTGAGCGACAAATTATGCAAGTTTGTCACCGTATTCGAGGAGCAAAACGCTTTTATGAATATCGAAGGAAATATTTTCCGGATGAAAGATGCACCTCGCATATTCCAAGAACGTTATCAAGGTATTTATACTGATACCCGTTACAGCGAACAAACTCGACTTTTTGCCGCATGGTTGCAAACAATCGTAAACACTATTTCTCCCGGTAATTTGCGTGAGAGTTTAGAAAAGGATTTGCGATCGCATTTAATGGATGAGTTGGAGCGTTTGGATTTGGGTGTTTATTTTAGCGAAGACGGTGAAAATATCGATTTACAAGCATTTATTCAAGATAATCCTGGTTTTCGCGCTCGTTGTAGCAAAGCTCTCGATATGTTCTTTGGTGATATCTTGGTGGAAACCAGTCACGATTTGTTGCAAATTCAAGGTGGAATGGAACAACTAATTTGGCGTTTGGTTGAGTCGGTTAAAGCAGAAATTCACTGCAATCAACAAGTTACAGCAATTAGAGTTAAAGAAAATTTTGTCGAAATTGATTGGTTGGAAATGGTGAGTTGCATACCCGCATTTCTGACTACATTCTTTGTACGATTCCTTTCTCTGTATTGCGGAAGATGGAATTAGAAGGATTTGACGAAAGAAAGCTAGCGTCTATTAAAGATACAATTTATTGTCCAGCAACAAAAGTCGCATTCCATACCCAACAAGCTTTTTGGGAAGAGCAAGGAATTAAAGGTGGTGCATCGTTTAGTGGTGAAGGTGTACGTCAAACCTATTATCCATCGGTAAAATTTAATCCTAACAATGGTAGTGTCATGTTAGCGAGCTATACAATTGGTGATGATGCCGATCGCTTGGGTAATATGTCGGAACAGGAACGTCATAGCTTTGTTAAAAGTACTGTTGGGAAGGTTCATCCGGAGTTACAAACTGAGGGAATGGTTGCTTCGGTTGCATCTATCGCTTGGGGTAATTATAAGTGGAGCGCTGGAGGTTGTACGGTGCATTGGAGCGATGATATGTCTGATGAGTCGAACCATACCATTAGTTATTTGGAAGCTGCAAGACCACAAAATCATCTTTTCTTCGCTGGGGAACATTGCTCGAAATATCCTGCTTGGTTACAAGGTTCGATTGAATCTGCACTGGAAGCTGTATATGACATTGTATCGAAGGAGTCTGTATCTACTTCTTTTATTGGTGGAAATGTCAAAGTCAAACAAAATCAGTTGGAGACAAGTTTTGTTGGTTAATTGTGTTCAGTTGAGGAAATCCAGTTTTGACAATGCATCTACCTAAAGCTGGATTTTGAGGGATTAATTATTTAAACGCAGAGGTTCGCTGAGTAATATTGAGAAAGTTAATCTTTTCTTCCTGAAATCTTTACTGAGTATATATTTGATTTTCTAATTTATAAATTATTTTCCATTTATTTGCATAAGTTCAATTTCCTCTCCGCTAAATACAAATGGAGGGGTTCTTTTTATTCTATTCCCCAATTCCCAATCCCCAATCCCCAATCCCTATGAGTATCTTAGATTTTCCCCGTCTTCACTTCCAAGGTTTTGCTCGCATCCACGCACCAACCGGACACAAAAACGGTAATGTGGATGTTGGCAGCAATACTGTGTATATGAATGGTGAACCCGTTGACAGCAGTGTGAATGCATCAATTTATCACGAATATCTCCACAATTTAGGTCCTCGCTACAATTCAGCAGGACAATTCGATGAGAATGGTGCTTTTAGTATGGCAATGGGACATGATTTTGGTGGGAATGGACATTTTTCGATTGAAGCACAAATAGTTAGCACTCAGCGCAAATTTGGCGAAGTTGACCAAAATGACCCAGTTGTCGGACGTAGTGTGGATTTGTGGGGACATTATAATGATTATGTGAAAACGACTGTTAATCGCGCTCGTTTTTTTGAATGTGACCCCGCATCGAATTGGACTGATACAATTATGCTGGGTCAATTGGCTTTTGGTAGACAGGGAGTTTCCCACGAGGTTCCCTATATGGTTTCTGCACCAATTACGGGAATGCAGTTAGCAAGATGGCAAGATTTTCATCATCTGCGGGATTTACCAGAACATTGTTTAAATCATCAGTTTCAAAAAGCTGCTGTTTTTCAATTTGCAATTCCTAAAGATGCAGAAGACTTTATTTGGGGAGAAGAAATTGAGATTTCCCCCACTGTATCAATGTTGCGATCGCAAATGCAGCATCCCCATATATTAGGTTTGGTGGTGCAATTTAGCATTAGTAATATGTCAACTCCTATGCAACCCGATTCACCCAGTTTTTGGGAACTACACGGAACAATTGGGTTATGGTGTAAGGATGAGTTGCGTACTTATCCACATGGAAGGTTGTTGATTCCTCAAAATCTTCCTAATTCACCTAAGTTATTAAACAAGTTAAATAATCTGACTCTACAAATTACTCCCCAAGGTGTCAGTTTAAATATGGTGACTGCGGTTCCTGGAGTGGGAAGAACTGTAAAACCGGAAATGGGTTTACTTCATCAAGTTAATTCTAAGTTGAATTTGGGTGATTTGGAATTACGGACTCTGAAAACTCAGAAACTCATTGCTATTATTTCCCAGGAAGCATATCAAAAACAAGCCCATTCTCTAACTAGTGGGATTGTTGATATTCCCCTTTCGGAACAGTTAGGGGAATTAGTTGGAGATTTAGCTGGGGAATTATTAGCTGAGATAGAACAGCAGGGATTATGTATTCTCGGAACAGATGAAAATGGACAGCAAATAATTTTTTTACAGGAACAAGAAATTAATCTTCAAATAGATGATGCTTGTTTATTTATTGAGCATCCAAATTGGAAATCTGGAGAAGACCATGCAATTGAATTGGAAGTAAATTCCTTTGTCAGAGGTGTTCCCGCAGCAGTTAAAGATATTAATTTAATTCAATTTTATAATCCGAGAGCTTTTCCCCAACTTCAACACAAATCTCCCCCCAATTCAGAACTAGAAATAGTCCATTTCAAACCAGGAAAAATCCAAGAAAAAGCCAACTTTACATCCACAGGTATAATCTCCACCAACCCTTCCGGACATGCTTGGATAACATTACGTGGAGCAAACCCAGGAACCGCCAAAATCTTACTAACCACAAACCCTCTCCCCCTTTGCGTCTCTGCGTCTTTGCGCGATACAAATCATATTAAACAAGCAGAAATAGTCTACGATAACGACAATAAACTCGGATTTTGGTCAAGCGCTGGATTCTTTGCAGTAAGAGTTATGAGCGATGATTGGTACTTAGAAGAAATCCCCGATCACGCAGTCGATTTCAACTTAATTTATAAACATATTCTCGCTTTTTATGAATTTAGTTTTTCCTTCATGAAAGTCGATGTATTTAGTCTTGCTGACCAATGTAAAGTCGAAACCTACGCAAGATTAATGTGGCAAATGTCCGATCCAAAAAATAAATATAAAACCTACTATATGCCCCCCAGTCGCGATATGTCCCAACCAAAAACAAATTTATTGCGGAGATTTCTCCACAATCAACAGCAAATTGGTTATATTCCCCCAACCCAACCCGAATCAAAACAAACCCAACCCACTATTCAAACCCGAAATCAATTAGTTACAGCATTAAAACAAGCGGCAGAATTAGAAGTTGCTGTCATGCTCCAATATATTTACGCAGGTTATTCCGTTCCCAACTACGTCACAGGGCAAGAATATGTAAAACGGGGTTTGTGGACTCCCCAACAACTAGAATTAGCTTGCGGAGATGGAAAAGAAGTACATAACTATGGAATGCGGGGAGTATTATTAGAAATTTCCCGTGAGGAAATGATTCACTTTTTAATGGTGAATAATATATTGATGGCAATTGGTGAACCTTTTTATCCTGCTGTACCCAACTGGCAAGAATTAAATGGACGTTTTCCCATCGATATCGACTTTGCCCTCGAACCATTAAATGCAGCATCCTTGCAACGGTTTATGACTTTGGAAATGCCTGATTTCCTCACCAATTCTCAATTAAATTGCGAATCACATAGTTATGGTTCCCTCAGCGAACTATACAGCCAAATTCGTGCCGGATTGCAAAATATACCCGATTTATTCATCGTCAAAAAAGGTCAAGTTGGTGGAGAACATCGCTTATTTATGCGCGATCGCACCAACCAAAAACACCCCGATTACCAGTTACAAGTCGATGATTTAAATAGTGCGCTGTTTGCAATCGATGTAATTGTCGAGCAAGGGGAAGGATGTCATCTAGAATCGGAAAAATTTGAGCTTTCCCATTACCAAAAATTCCGTCGCTTGGCAGATGCACTAGCAAAAGAACAAACTGTGGAACCGGGAACGGGGTACAAAATTCCCTGGAATCCTTCTTATCCAGCTTTACGCAATCCTTCTTTGGAATCGAGCAATACTAATGTGGTAACTGTTGCCGAAACTCGTACTGTAATGGAAATATTTAATGAAAGTTATTTCCTCATGATGTTGTTGATGGTGCAGCATTTTGGTTTAACCCCAACGGCAAGTTTACGACGTTCTAAGTTAATGAATGCGGGAATTGATGTGATGACAGGAATGATGCGTCCTTTGGGAGAATTATTAATGAGTCTACCTTCTGGGAAGCGTGGTAAAACTGCTGGTGTTTCGTTTGAAATCAATTCTCCTAGTTATATTCCAAATCCGGAGGTAGCAATGCGGGTAATATCGAGGAGATTTGCGGAATTAGCATGTAAAGCTAGGGAATGTCAGGTTATTCCCAATACTGTGTGTGAAATGTTTGAGTTTTATGCCAAGTTTTTTGAGGATTTGGCAAATAATCCAAAATCTTTATTGCATTAGAGGAGGTTATATTAAAATTGTTTGGTTTTATTTTTAAAGGCAGAGGTTTAATAAATTCTCTCGTGAATTCTACCTCCTACCTTCTGTCTTCTACCTTCTACCTCCTACCTCCCTTCTGCCTTCTGCCTTCTGCCTTCTACCTTCTGCCTTCTGCCTCCTTAAAATAGCCGCACAGGTTGAGAACGAAGACGTTTATCTAAAAGTGTAACTCTTTGAATAACAGAAATCATGTGAGTATAATCGGGAATTTTTCCATTAGGGACATATTTTAATTCTTGAATCAGAACTGGAGAAGCTTCCCGCAAATGTTTACGGATTAAGTCTTTTTTAGTGCGATCGACATTCTCCCCAATCAAAATAGAACCTGCTGGAACAATGTGAGGATCGGTAAACAATATGCGAAAATCGGTATTAGTAAATTGAGTGCGATATAAATTAAATTCTTCCAGCGACAATGCACCAACTTCTGCTTTTTTTTGTGATACCCATTCGAGTACTGTTTTTGGAGTCGAAGCAAATAAAACTTCTTTTAATGTCAAACCGTAAAGATTATGAAGAGGAAAATAATAACCAGCAGCAGAACCGGGAGTACCTAAAGCAATTACTTTACCTTGTAAATCTTTGATTTTTTGTAATTTACTATCTTTGCGAACAATTAAAATAGCACGGGAATTCACATCTATCTCAAGGGGGAAAATTGGATCGTATTTATAATTCGCGATCGCAAATGCAGCTAAACCGGGAGGAGCAAAAATCAATGACCAACTTTGACGTTTTATTCGTTCTATTGCGACATTTTCATTAAAAGTTGGTTCTAATTGAATGACTGTTCCCGTTTGTTGACCTAAATATGTACGAAAGCGGGAAAATTTTTCAATAATTTTTGTTTCATCCCTATAGTTCACCACACCAACAACCAATTCTAGCTGTTTTGTTGATGTTTCCTGTACTCCACAAGCTGCCATTAAAAATAGCATTTGTAAGGTAAATGAACGTCGGGTAAGCAATGATGTCATTGAGAAGCCATAGTTATTGTTTTTTCATAAATATATCTTATTATCTTTTAATAGGGAATTTATGTAACAATAAATGTACTATTTGGCAGTTAAGTAGTAAATTCATGTGTTTTTATATCTAAATTTATGAATTTCCCAATATATACATCGTGTCAAAATAGCAAAAATTAAAGTTATGAAAATCGGTACTAAAGTTAACTTAATCTTAGTTATAGTTTTTGTTGTTGGACTCTTAATTAGTGGTACAGCACTATCCAAGGTACTCGAGAACAAAACAGAGAATGAAGTATCATCTAAAGCATTAATGCTAATGCAAACAGCTAATTCTGTCAGGAAATATACTAATGATAGAGTTCAACCTTTGCTATTACCAAAATTAGATACTCAAGAACAATTTATTCCTGAATCAGTTCCCACATATTCAGTCAGAGAAGTTTTTGAACTTTTTCGCAAGCAAAAAGACTATAGTAATTTTCTCTATAAAGATGCAACATTAAATCCAACTAATTTGCGGGATAAAGCAGACGAATTTGAAACTAATATAGTTAAAGAATTTCGTAAAAATCTAGCTTCAGTGACGACATCTGGTTTCCGAACTATATCAGGGGAAAAGCTGTTTTATACAGCTCAACCTTTTAAAATAGAACAGGAAAGTTGCTTGCGTTGTCATAGTACCCCTGAAAATGCTCCCAAAAGTCAATTAAATACCTATGGGAAAGAACATGGTTTTGGTTGGAAGTTGAATGATATTGTCGCAGCTCAAATTATTTACGTTCCTGCACAAGATATTTTTAATAGTGCAAATCGTTCTTTTTTGATTGTTTTAGGTGTTTTAATCACTATTTTTACAGTAATTGTTGCAGTGATTAATCTCTTGTTGAAACAAACAGTATTAAAGCGAATCAAAAGAATCGCAACCGTGGCAGAACAGGTTAGTGTTGGTGACATGGATGCTAATTTTGGTAAGCAAGATAAGGATGAAATAGGTGCTTTAGCTGAAGCTTTTAATCGCATGAAATATAGTTTGGAGATTGCTTTAAAAATGCTAGGAAATAAGGAATAGAAAACAATGAATGTAGACGCGATATATCGCGTCTAATATTATATTTATTTATCTAAATCTTCATTTCTCTAACATTATTTTTTCAAACTGAACTGCTTTAGCTGGTTCAATAATATTTACTGCCAGTTTTTTAATAAATTGCGATCGCGTAACAAGTTGCGAGATTTGGGAAGACGATTTTAATTCCTGTTGAACGATAAAATTGGCTATTGGACCAACTATATAAGCTAATTCTTTTGTACATTCATTAACAAAGTCAGCGTCAATAATCGAGATATTATCTAATTTTGATTTAGATAATGCAAATGGTTTATAAAAAATATTTTTTACTTGTTGTTGAAAATATTTTTCTTGGTCGAATTGTAAATAAGCAGCTAAATTTTCGATAAATTGTTCTAAATTTAATGCTTGTTGTAAAGCTGGTTGTAAGATTGTAGATGCAATTGGTCCAATTAACTGCTTTAAAAGTTCTTCGAGTTGGATATATTGCTGTGAACCTATAATTGATTTTTCAAATGAAAGTAATTCTGATTTTGTTGTAGTTACCAAAGATGGGATTTCCTGTTTTGCTTCTGCTTTTTTTCGTTCAACTGTGGAGAAACAGAAGGAATAGAATTAATTATAGAAATATTTCTAGGTAAAATATCAATAATTGCTTGCGTTCCAGATAACCATGTATATAACTTAATTCCTTGAGGAGATAACTGCTTTTGTAAATCAGCAATCCACCTTGCTGATGATAAACCAACTTGTGAATCTACCACACTAAGAGTTTTTAAGATAATTTTTAAAAATGCTTCTGGTTCTTCTACATTTGCAGCAGCAATCATACATTGTCCAAATTCTGTATTGCATTGTAAATCTTCTATCCATTCCTGTAGTAAATTTACATTTAAGCTCTTTACATACAAACAGTCAAGAATAATAATTTGTTTAGCTTTAGTTGCACGTCGTAATTCTTGCCGTAACCAAGAACGACTTAAACGCACACCATTCGATAGAACTAACCAACTTTCTCCATCTTCAGCATCTTCAAAATAACCACGCAAATATAACAATAATGTCGGAGTCTGTTTCCTCACAAATAATTGTGTTTGGGATTGATTAATTGGTTCTTCCGACCAACTAATTAACTTCTGAATATCGGCTTTAATTTCTGCTAAACTACAATTAATTCCATAAGAATATTCAATTTGAAATCCACCATATTTACTAAAAATATCAACTAACTGAACCGTATTTTCATTCTTTGTAAATCCATCAATAATTAATCCCCGTCGTACTTGATTCGATACAGCTTGAACTGATTTAAAACCTATAACCAATTCCCCAACACCTTCGACAATCCTTTTTGGTGTTTGTCGGGGATATTCAGGATAGAATTTACGATCGCCACGATCGCGCTTTTGTTGATTTACCAAACGTAGTTGTTCGTTGAGTTTATCGATATATAACAGCGTTTGCCGATAAACATACTTATACAACCCATCTGCTTCAATAACCCCATATTGGTCTGCTGCTTCTCCTAGTAAACCTTGCATCAGAAAATAAGTAAACACACCATGTCCCAGTTCCGGAAATTCCCAAGACTTTTGTCCGCGATCGCACGACAGTAAAGCGCAAAATCCTTTACTTTTTGAAGCACGTTGTCGTAATACATCCATCATTTGCAGCGTGGGATTTGCTGTTTCTAAGTTTACTGCATCTCTAGCATTTCCACCTGCTTTGAGCAAATTCATATCACCACTATGGCAGGTATCTAAGCACAACATTTGCTGATGAGAACTACTATTTCCTAGCATCTGCAACAATTCTTGCAAAGCTAATCCACTTCCTAATAAATCATCTTTGCGGGTATCTCGGAAGCAAAGTACAGCTTGTTGCGAATTTTCTTCTAACATTCCATGACCAGAAAAATATAAAAGCATGGAATCTTGAGATTGAGCTTGAGAAACAATTCTTTCTAGACTTTGACGAATGCTTTCTAATGTTGGTAATTGTGTCGCAAAATCGTGATGAATTATTACTTCTTTATTGGGAAATCCTTGGGTTGCTTTAGCAAGTGCTTCTCCCAATCCCTGACAATCAACAGATGGATAGCGTAAAGATGGTAAACCTTTATCTTCATATTCATTAACACCAACTAATAATATCCATAGTTTGCCTTCTCCACTTTTTAATATCTTTGTCGAATTACTGGAACCGACACCAATTGGAGCCATATCTTTTTTACCAAATTATTTCGTTAAGGAGAAGTCAGTGTGCAGGAGTATAGAAGTGAGAAGTAAAACAACTTTATATATGGCTTTTAGATTATTTGACTGTACCTAATATAATTACAATCTGCTGTCATTAGGAATATCCAGCATAAATTATTCAGCGACTCAGTACTTGGATAAAATTTAAGATTTAATTATTACTAGTATTTTTACTTGGGAGTATAAAATAACTTTTTTTATGTGGAATAATCGCCAAAAATGAGGATAATTTACTAAATTAAAGAGTGAGACGCGAAGAAAACTCTAAATTACTATATCTAGCTTCATTACAGAGCAGGATAACTACAAACAACTAAAATTTGATTATAATAATTTGGTATCTCCTCAATAAATCGGGGAAAGTAAGGACGCACTGTTCCAAGACAACCCCAGTTGGAGAATCATCGCTTTTTCATTGATAATCTTAGACAAAGAAGGAATTTCACAATTTTGACAAATGCGTG
>JAAUPE010000291.1 GCA_012034595.1 Calothrix sp. CSU_2_0
TATGTCGAACAAATCAATACAGAATTAGATTACCTGATAACAGGTCAAAAATTCTTCGACCAATGATAAATACGATTCGTGGAATTGTAGAAATCGAACAAGCCGAACTCGATCGCACTACCCAAAACCTATTGCGTCAAAAAGAAGAAACAGACAAAACACGAAACGATAACTTGCAAAAAGCGATCGCAATCCTGGGTTTTGGCTTAGGTGCTGCTCAAATTGGTGTGAGCACTGCTCCCTACGTCATTCCCCAGCAACAACCACCCACACCAATACAGCTACCCTTTACAACTTCCCAACCCCATCCATTTGTTTCGTCAGTATTATTAAGCCTTATTTTCGGTATCGCAGGAGCATTTGTCGGTTGGGGTTTGAGTTCATTATTGCAAGCGATCGCAACACATAAAAAGAATTAACAACTGTAACTATTGTCTTTTTGGTAGCGTTTTGGAGAAGCACCAATATGTTCTGTATTGCTCTACCTTCCATTCTCCAACGCATTTTCACAACGACGCGCTAGTATAAGTGTAATTACAGGCTATATACAGACTTTTATACCGAAACCCTGTCCTGCCAATGCCTCTCAACGAAATCATCAGTGCGATCGCAAGTTTTGCTAGTCCTATCCTCAAGGACAAAATCCAACGTAATGAAACTGTTATCAAGCTATTACAACAGTTTAAGCTTAACCCCGAACATCCTCCGGCGGATTTTAGTGGGGTGTATGCTTATGCTTTGGTGGAATATGGTGTTGGTAGACCTAGAGAATTACTGGAAATTTTTCGTCATGATGAGGTGAAACAGGCATTTCGTAAAGCGTTTGACCACAATAACCCTTCAATATTGCTTTCCGAAGTCGATACATTTCTTGATACTTACAGTTTAGGCGATGAAATTCGTAATTTAGGGGTGGACGTAAGGCGAGAAGTAGCTGAGTTTGCTACTGTTTTTATTGAAGTTGCCAAACGCAGTCGCACTCCTGGGGATGTGTTGATGAGCCATCAACTCGGTTCGCTGCACAAACGTATTGCCAGTATTCAGGAGCAACTCAGCAGATTGCCAAATTTAGAAGGTATTCGCACTGAAATTGCTAGATTAGCAGGAGAGAATTATCCTGCATTACCAGGGGTTTCTGGGGCAGAAAATAATTGTAAGGCTATTGCGATCGCCCAACAAATGCGCGGTTGGTTTGAAACCTTGGGCTATCGGTTTGAAAAGTATGAAGTTTGGCAGGATAGCTATTTTGAGTGGATTATAAATATTCCAGTACGGCGAAATCGATACGATCGCATTCTGGTGCGGGGGATTGCTGGGGAAGCGGGATTGGCTGATGTCATGGCTTTGGGACAATCGGTGGAAACGCAACGCACCGATGAAGGTTGGTTGATAACATCGCGTCGTATTTCCAGAGCAGCACGGAATGAGGTGGATAAAGAGGAAAATCGTCACCTGGGTTGTTACACTTTCGATGAGCTTTTGGCACAGGATGCTGACTTTAGCGGCTATCTCGACTGGTTGGAAGCGGAGATAAAACGCCGCAATATTGATACCAAGTATGTACCCCTTGCTTGTAACAAAGAAGAAATCGACCCCATTAGCAAACGCCAAATCGCCGTCAGTCGTTACGATGAACAGGATGGTTGGATTGATGGATATATCGATCGCTGGCTTGATGACCCGGCAAAGGAGCATATTTCGATACTCGGTGAATTCGGTACGGGAAAAACCTGGTTTGCTTTGCATTACGCTTGGGTAACATTGCAGAGATACCGTGATGCCCAAAAACGGGGTACGGAATTGCCGCGCTTACCTTTGGTGATTCCCCTGCGGGATTATGCCAAAGCAGTAAGTGTGGAATCGCTATTTTCTGAGTTTTTCTTTCGTCAGTACAAAATTCCCCTACCTCACTACGACGCTTTTATCCAACTCAACCGCATGGGTAAATTGCTGCTAATTTTCGATGGTTTTGATGAAATGGCGGCAAAAGTTGATAAACAGGAGATGATTAACAACTTTTGGGAATTGGCAAAGGTTGTGGTTCCTGGTGCAAAAGTCATTCTCACCTGTCGTACCGAACATTTCCCGGAAGCCCAGGAAGGAAGGGCTTTGTTGAACGCAGAGTTGCAAGCATCCACCAAAGATTTGACGGGAGAAACACCACAATTTGAAGTGTTGGAACTGGAGAAATTCAACGACGAGCAAATTCAGCAGGTGTTATCGTTCCAAGCTGCACCAGCAACCGTGGAAATGGTGATGGGGAACCCGCAATTATTGGATTTAGCCCGTCGTCCAGTGATGACGGAGTTGATTTTGGAAGCGTTACCGGATATCGAAGCAGGGAAACCCGTGGATATGTCGCGGGTATATTTGTATGCGGTGCGGCATAAAATGGAGCGGGATATTAAGAGCGATCGCACATTCACTTCCCTTGCAGATAAGTTGTATTTCCTGTGCGAATTGTCTTGGGAAATGCTTTCCACCGACCAAATGAGCTTGAATTACAAGTTTTTCCCCAATCGCATTCGGCAAGGGCATACAGATTGGATAACTTCAGTCGCTTTTCACCCCCAAGGTAATTTTGTTGTTACTGGCTCTCACGATCGAAGGTTAATGCTTTGGAACATACACGATGGTCAATGCGTTGCATCTTTCGATGCTCATAGCCACAGAATCACATGTGCTAAATTTAACTCTCAAGGAAATATTATTGGAAGCAGTAGCTTTGATGGGACTGTGAGGCTGTGGAATACTTACACAGGTGAATGCCTGCAAGTATTACATTGTCATAAAAGTACAGTTTTTTCAATTGCATTTCATCCTCATAATAGTTTAATTGCTAGTGTCGGCGATGATCCAACAGTAAAGTTATGGGACATTAACACTGGTAAGTGTTTAAAAACTTTTGTACAGAAAGGTTCTAGTAAGATTCGCTCGATCGCCTTTCATCCTAATGGCAAACTTTTAGTGTGTGGTAGTTATGAAGGTTATATTTTTCTTTTGGATGCAAACACTGGTGAATGTATTAATACATTAAAACATGACGCGAGTACTGTATTATCTCTAGCTATTAATCCTCAAGGAAGTTTAATTGCCAGTGCAAATTCAACAGTAAAGCTATGGGATATTAACACTGGCGAATCCATTATAACCTTGCTTGGGCATACAAACCGCCTTTGTTCAGTTAGTTTTAGCCCTGACAATACAGTAGTAGCTAGTGGAGGTGATGATCACCTTGTAAAATTATGGAATATAAACACTGGTAAATGTACCAAAATTTTACAAGGACATTGTGATTGGGTTAACTCAGTTGCACATAACCCAACAGGAAATTTACTAGCTAGTGGAAGTGACAATAGAATGGTGAAAATATGGGATACCCTTACTGGAGAATGTATTAATACTTTAGAGGGTCATTCTAGTGGTATAAATTCGGTTAAATTCAGTTATTGTGGTCATTTGTTAGCAAGTGGTAGCTTTGATAAAACAGTTAGAATATGGGATTCTCTTACTGGCAATTGTCTGAAAATTTTACAAGGTCATCTGAACACTGTGTGGTCGATAGCGTTTTCCCCTGATGATAAATATATTGCTAGTGGTAGTTCTGATAAAACAGTGAAGGTATGGGATATTCGTACTGGCTTATGCATTAAAACCTTACAAGGACATAGTAATCGTATTTTCTCGGTTGCTTTTAGTTCTCAAAAGAACATGATTGCTAGCAGTAGTCATGATGAAATAAGGCTATGGGATATTGAAACTGAAGAATGTGTAAGGATTTTACACGGACATACCAGCCATGTTCTATCTGTGGTTTTTAACTCTCAAGGGAATTTATTACTTAGTGGTGGAGACGATCTAACATTAAGACTGTGGGATATTTATACTGGTATGTGTATAAAAATTTTAGAAGGGCACACAGGAGCAATTGAATCAGTTGCTTTTAGCTCTGATGATAATAGTATCATTAGTTGTGATGCTGACGGCAAAATTAAACTTTGGGATAGTAAAGCCAGTCAGCCAAGTAAAAAGTAAAAAGATAAAGGTAAAAAGAAAACCCCAGAGATAAATCTAGGGGCTTGAAACAAGGAACCTTTATCTTTCTCCATGAATCAATTCAGGGGCTTGTATCCGTTGAGATA
>JAAUPE010000111.1 GCA_012034595.1 Calothrix sp. CSU_2_0
AGGATTCCTATTTGAAATTTTGAACGTATGCTGAGATCTCAAAAGCTTACGGTATAAGCTTAAAGCCTAAAAACTCATTCAGAAATCAAACCGGATTCCTATAATTCACCACTACTCACTAACCACAAATTTAATTTACTTACCTATATCGGCAGTTTTCGCCATAACAAGTCTGGTATTTATTTAGGACATGTATAATACAAAAAAATAAAGATACAAATTTTCTCTATTTATCTGTAATTTTACAGTTGCAGAAACATGAAAATTCTAATTTACAAACTCTGACTAATAAAGGTAAAAATCAGGAAAATTACCCTTATTAATCGCATCTAATATCTAGTTTGTAAACCTTTTGCTTCCTTATCCCCTCATGGAACTACGGCAACTACAACCATCAAGTTATTATCAACCTCGCAGAGAGAAGGAAATAGTTAGCCAATAGCAATACCACTTTTAATTCTTTATTTTAATTGTTTTTAGCGAAAAGTAAACAGATAAAAGTGGGGAAAATATGAAAATAAAAATGATGTTTTCAATAATTACTTATTCAGCCGCTTTTCAAAAGTTCTTTTTAATCTAATTTGACTAATTGATTAATGATTTAAATTATTATTTAACCAGCCAATAGTCAGTAAATATTACCAGTCACTTTTACTTATTTCTGCGATAATGTCAAAATTAGCAGGTTATTTTGTCGTGTTGTATCGCAATTTCATATCCACAACGAGCAAAAATGCTGTATTTTTAACCATCATTGGTACTTTTCCGTCAATGCAGTATTGCGATCGCGTTTTATCGCTGGGAGTTAAAAAATGCATCAAAAAATTGGCTTTGCAAAGTGTTTCCCCTGGGGTATTGCCATCCTCAGTCTGATGCTTGTAGCAGGTGTTTCACATCCAGCATCTGCGGAAACGGTGATGGCACAGATAAAGCGTACTGGAGTCTTAACTGCTGGTACAAGTAAAGACGCAATCCCATTTGCCTATACCAATAATAAAGGTCAGCCAGTTGGTTATTCTGTAGACATGTTGGTGTTAATCAAAGAGCAACTAGAAAAAGAACTTGGCAGAAAAATTCAACTCAAATTAGTCGCACTTTCCCCAGCAGAACGTATCCCCAAACTTTTGCAGCGTCAAGTCAATATTGTTTGCGATGCGAGTAGTTTTACTTGGGAACGGGATAAACAAGTTGATTTTTCGGTTAGCTATGCTGTTACAGGTACACAACTGTTGGTCAAAAAAGACAGCAAATTGGGTACAGTTGAATCGTTATTAAATAAAAGAATTGGGGTTTTAGCGCAAACTACAAACGAAAAAGCAATTCGTCGGGTACAACCGAAAGCACAGCTTGTATACTTCAAAAATCGCAATGAAGGATACATCGCTCTGCAACAAGGAAAAATCGACGCTTTTGCATCTGATGGTATTCTCGCTGAAGGTTGGTTGCAGTCGCAGCAAAACCACGATGCTTTTAAGATAGTACCCGATCGCCCATTTTCGCGAGAAGGTATTGCATGTATGGTACCTGAAAACAATTCTAAGTTTCTGGACTCTGTGAACTATAGTCTAATTAATTTTATGCAGGGATTTATTAATGGGAATAACCGCAATGTCACAATTTTTGAGCGTTCTTTTGGTGCTAAGGGTACTATTTTTATCAATAATGATTTGCGTGATTTAGCGATTGAAACAATGCGGTTAGTTATTGAGTCCCGTGAGGAAGTTCCTACAGTAAAGTAGAGATAGGGAAGGTAGGGGAAAGAGCAAAGGAAAAATCAAAGGCAATTTGGAAAAGTTCTCTTTGTTATTTCTTACTTTCTCCTTTTTTATGGATAAATTTCTTACTTTAAAAATATTTCAATGCGTGCAAATACTTCTTTTTATGTTTACAAAGAAGGAAGAAGTCAGGAGGAAGAAGGAAGAAGTTAGAAGTATCATTAATAACTTAAGTTCTGAGTTTAAAGCCCATTAAAGATAGATAATTATACTGAAACTGCTTGCGAAAAAGTATAAAAAGTCCTTGTTTTAATCCTACTCTTTTAAGGGTGGGTACTTCTTCCTTCGTGAAAGTTAACTTTTTTTTTGTAAATCAGGAACTTATCTAATTGGAGCCAGTCTTAGTTTGTTTAAACAAAAATAGCAATCAATTATGTATTCATATTTTGTTAACTATTTACTGATATTTGAATGTCATATTATTGACTAAAGCCTGATTGTGATTGAAAGAACTCACACATAAAAAATGCTCAACGTAAGAGTCATTTAGTCTGCGTATACAAATTGCGTAAGTCCCATAGAAGCATGAGATTGAAAAAGAGATAAATTTGACAAATAGATATATTATAAATTTTTTGTGAAGTATATTTTATTTATACTTCAAACAGGCATATACTAATACTCCTACTTGTATATAAATGTGAGGATGATGAAGTTGAATAATAAATTAAAGCTTAACTTACAGCCTAAGTTAATACTTAACTTGCTACTTAATGTAGTTGTTTTTATGCCATTTAGTATTACTTTTGCACAAACAACTTTAATATCTAAGTCAAATAATCAAAATCAACAAATTAAAGCAAAAATTAAAGCAGAATTATTAGAAAGTAAGAACATGTCAGTCAAGTTATATAGGATTACTCAAAATGGTAAATATGGCTTTATAGACCAAACTGGTGAAGTTGTTATTCCTGCACAGTTTGATTTGGCTTGGGGTTTTGTAGATGGATTAGCACAAATAAAACTTGGTGATAAATATGGTTATATTGACACCACAGGAAAAAGAGTAATTTCTCCAAAATATCCGTTGTCATTTGCTTTTACAAATGGCTTGGCATTGGTAGTAATTGATTATAAATATGGTTTTATTAACTCATCTGGAAAAGTAGTTGTTCAACCACAATTTGACGAAGCATTAGCTTTTAGGAATGGTTTAGCAGCAGTACAGATTAATGATAAATGGGGTTATATAGATTTCACTGGAAAAATCGTAATTAAACCGCAATTTGAAGTAGCATATCATTTTTATGATGGACTTGCGGCAGTTCAAATAGATGGAAAATGGGGATATATTAATGCTGCTGGACAAGTTGTTATTCCACCACAATTTGAAAGTACTTTAAGATTTTCTGATGGTTTAGCAGCAGTTCAAATGAGCGATAAATACGGTTATATAAATCAGTCGGGTAAATTTGCTATCAAACCACAATTTAATGACGCTTGGGAATTTATCGAGGGTTTAGCAGCAGTACAAGTTGGGCAAAAATGGGGTTTTGTAAATGCAAATGGTAAGATGATAATTCCCCCACAATATGATAAAACTACGAGTTTTTCCCAAGGTTTAGCTGCTGTCAAGGTCAATGATAAATATGGTTTTATTGATAAAAGTGGAAAATGGTAATCTCACCACAGTTCGATTTGGCTTTGGGTTTTGTTAATGATTTAGCATTAGTATATGCCGGGGGTGGTGCAGGTTATATTAATAAACAAGGAAAATATATTTGGAATCCGACAAATTAGAAAATACTATCTACACTGTAAATAAAATTTGCTCTTAATGTATTTATATCAATTTAATGTGAATGAAGTGCGAATATTCGCATTTGCGTTCCCAAGGAATATCGCACTTTTTGTAATATAATGTATTAGCATACTACCGCAAGTCAACTAAAATCATGTCTTCATTTGAATATGACAAAATAGCAGATTCCGGGGATGCTGAAAAACTAAAGCAGATTCTCACTCAGTGCTTTATTGGTTCGTCAGAGGAAGAAGAAAAGTACTTTCAAGCAGTAGGTTTAGAAAACTTCCGCATTATTCGCCAAAATGGTGAAATTGCCGGGGGTTTAGCAATTATCCCCTTTAGTCAATGGTGGGGTGGTGAATGTATCTCAATGGCAGGAATTGCGGCAGTGGGAATTGCTCCCGAATATCGTGGTTCTGGTGCTGCATTAGCTTTGATGCAGAATACAATTCGAGAAATACATAATCGTGGGGTGTCCATATCTGCCCTATTTCCGGCTGTGCAGAAATTATATCGAAAAGTAGGTTACGAACAAGCTGGTAGTTTTTGTAATTGGGAAGTGAAAACAGAAAATATCCAGATTCACAAGTCAACATTACCATTAACAGCAGTTGATTCTAATTCGGAAATATTGCGAGAATTGTACCAAAAACAAGCGTCATTAAATAACGGAAATTTAGCACGAAATCCGTTTATTTGGGGAAATATATTCCAAAATCAAGATTCACAGCCAGTCTATACATATCTCATTGGTGCTTCAGATAATCCTCAAGGTTATGTGGCTTTTGCTCAGAAACGAACCGATGTCGATAGTTTGATTCAGATTCGTGATTGGGTAGTACTAACTCCAGAAGCAGCGCAAAGCTTTTGGGCATTTTTCGCGGGAATGCGATACTCCTATCGGAGTCACTTCGTGAACGCAAATCGACACGATTCGTTGGCGAGGTGCTTTAATCGATCCTATGACTTTGATATTGCCAGAACAAAGAGCAAAATTAAAATCATCTTTCCTTTGGATGTTGCGGATAGTTGATGTGGTTAAAGCATTAGAAAAGCGGGGATATCCGCAAAATCTCCAAGCTGAATTGCATTTGGAAATTGAAGATGATTTGATTGAGACAAACAACGGAAAATATCTACTTTCCATCGCGAACGGACGCAGTGAAGTTAGCAAAGGCGGAAAGGGAGAATTAAAATTAGATATTCGCGATTTAGCGCCACTTTATACAGGTTTGTATAGTGCATCGCAATTGCAACTAATGGGAAGACTGAGGGGAAATACCAATACAAGTACCAATACAATTGCGATCGCATCTCAAATTTTTGCAGGTACTTCCCCTTGGATAGCTGACTTTTTCTAATTTCATTAATCGAAAACTTTTGTCAGTCAACAGAATAATCTTTTTTTCAAGCGATATGTTTAGTCTCGTTTAATGCTGGCAATCATTTTTCAAATTGGTATCAAGTCTATCCAAGTACAAAAGGACGTGCTGGTATTTCCTGCACGTCTGCAAATTGGGTTTGAGTGAACTACTCAGACTTGTCTACGGCTGAAGTCTGAGTTTCCCAATTCATCGGGAATAGCCTCAAAACTCCGTAGTTTTTTTGGTCTGACATTCCCTCCAAGGGCAGGAGTCCTGGTTCCCAAGACCCAAATCTTTCTCTTGCAACATATACCTCCACCGCTTGGTTTTCGCTTGTGGCATTGATGGTCAAGACATCATGTATTTTACCAGAAAATATTGGGGATTCGTCATACATCCAGAATTTGTTTTTACTGCGTAAAAACTCAATTCCAGATGTAATACTTATCCCCCGCTCACAATACCTACCATTAGAGTACATTGAAGGTGGGGACTTCCGCGACTCGTTAAAGGAATCGCGGAAATTAACGGAATTTACCAGGGTTGAGACGGGAACCAGCTTGATTTTTTGCTGGCTGACGACGAATACTAACACCGTTTCTGAGGCTGCTACCAGTACCTCGATCGGCTTTATCTAGGAAGGGTTTAAGACTGATAGGTGCTTTTGAAGAGGAGCGATTGCTTCTACCTGTAACGGTGTTATAAATTTGTTCAACTTCATTACCACCTCTGCCACGACTGGTATATGTGTTGACTCCAAAAGTTTGTTCTCCGTTGTCTGCTGCTGCTAGGTTCTGGAAAACGCTGTTACGGACAATATAGGGGTCTTTTTCGGGGGGAACTGTGAAAACAATGCGGCAAGCTGGGTTAGCTTCGGTGGTGACGCAAACGATATTTTGTCCATTTTGGACACCTGTTTGCAATTCGAGTAAACCATCGCGACGATAGGATTCCAAACGTTGAGCGATCGTATTACAGCGACGTGCCATATCCCAACCACCACCCATACTGCGGGGATTAGCCCATGCAAATCCTTGTCCGGGTTGGCTTTGGGGCTGATACATGACAGTATACTGACCGTTGTTATCTGACTGACACATAAACCGTGCATTCCCATCAACCGCAGAAATTCCGGATGGATATCTGTTGCCAGAGGATACTGTGGAATCGTTAGAACCACGATTTGAACCGCCATTTGATGTTGTAGGTACTATGACATCGTCGCTACCTCTGGAGGTATACTGAGCGTGGGCGACAGAGTTACCTAACAAAGATAAACCAAGGCTAGCAAATAGTAGTAAATTAATTGGACGCATAAAAAGCGATCGCATAAATTATCCTCTCTGGGATATCACTAGGGAGTCGATATTTGTTGTGACGGATTATTTTCGATTTTGATTCTGGGTTGTTGAATTTAATTATATTTGTAGGGGCAAACGGCTGTTTGCCCTCCTAATATTGTTATTTACCGAAAGATTGTTGTAATGCGGGGATTGGGCGAACAACCGATATTTTAATTGGGCGAACAACCTATATTTTAATTGGGCGAACAACCGATATTTTAATTGGGCGAACAACCGATATTTTAATTGGGCGAACAACCGTTCGCCCCTACGGGGGTTGGACGAACCACCTTCGTTTTCTCGACAATGCAATTATTTCTTGGGTTGTTCGGGTTTCTTCTCTTCTGGACATTTCTTCTTGTCTTCGCGACATTCTTTAGCGACTTTAATTACTGCTTTCGCTTTTTCGCGCATTTCCTGGTGCTTGGCGACTCCTTCGTAAGCATAGCGGTTGTAACCTCCACGGGAAATTAAATTTTCGAGATAACTAACTCGTTCCTTCCCTCCTGGATGTGATGATGCCCAAGTTGGGGGAGCATTTTTCTGCTGTTGTTTGAGTGTCAGCATCAGGTTTCTCAACCCATCGGCTGCATATCCTGATGCTACAAGGATGCGAGTACCTAATACATCGGCTTGTCGCTCCATATCCCGACTGTAACTAAGTCCGAACAATTGTCCAATGGTTCCCCCTAGTGGCAAATATTGAGTAACATTAGAAATTAAATTACCTTGGGTAACTAATTGAAAACCATGTGACAGGACAACGTGGGATAATTCATGTCCAATTAATCCAGCGAGTTCAGCTTCAGACTTAGCTTTTTCAATTGCACCTGCGTTCATAAATATTTTGCCACCAGGGAGAGCGAAAGCATTTAAATCGGCTTCAGGAATTACAAAAAACTCGTATTTAAATTCATTTCGTCCGCCAACTTTTGCGAGTTTCTGCCCAATATCATTAACATAGGCATTGAGTTGTTCATCTTTACCTAAATCGAGTTGTTTTCTCGCTTGTTTCGCTACCGATTCACCAATGGATTCTTCCCCTTGTAATAGTAAAATAGTCGAATCTAGTGCGGAAAAGGGTCCAAGCAAACTACCAGTGACAGCATAACCCAAAGCACCCGTGATCATATTTGCGATCGCATTACCGCGAATTTCACCTCTGATGTAGGATTTATAGCGTTTGAGATTTTCCTCTGCTAGTTTGGTAAATTCTGGTGCGAGGGGATCATTTTGATTGAGCATGGCATATTGACGGGCTGCCAGGGAAGCTTCCATAAATTTTTTATCATCAGCCAATGCTGTCACCCTGGCTTTGACTAAATCTGGTTGATTGGGGTACAATCCAGTTCCCCGTTCTAATACCTGTAACGCTTCTTTTGTGCGATCGCGTTTTTTGAGTTCTTCTGCATACTTTATATGTCCCGGTATAAATTCGGGAACTTGCTGCACTAATAATTCTAGAGGTACTAAGGTTCGGGTTTCTAATTTAGAAATAATTCCGGCTTCTGCTTCTCGCCAGTATACTTTACCTGCTGGGGGTAATTGTAATGCATCAATAATTGCAGGTTTGCGCTGTTCTGTCTTGTTGCTGTCAGTACTATTACTGCTTGTGAATTGTTTAAAAGGTTCTTTAACTGCTCGGTAGATTTTCTCTGCTTCGGCAATATTTCCCGCCAAATATAGTTTATCAGCCTCTATAAATTTTTGTTGACGGGCGATTTCTTCAGGTGTGGGAGCAGGTTCTTCGGCTTTTTCATCGGGTTTTTTATTATCAGTTCCATCTTGAGGAGTCTGAGAATCAGGTTTTTTGATATCTTCATTTATTGGAGGTTTGCTTGATTCTCCGGAGTTTTTAGTATCTTTTGATTTGATTATTTTTAAATTACTTGATGTTTTGAGAATTTGTTTTTCTGATTTACTATTTGTTTGGGTATCGTAAATTGATGTAAAGGTATCTTGGGGATTTGTTTCTATCAAAACCGGATTAAAAGTGCTTTCCGGGGAAGGAAATTCCGAAGTTGAGACAGATGGTTGCTGTGCTGGGGAAATTAAAGGTTGTGTGAGAATAATGAAAATAGATGTTCCAAACGAGAGTAAAAACCAGCTAGCACTTAAAAGTAATGGCTTCCAGCGTCTTCTATTCATAGAGATATTTCCTCTACACTCATACTCTTTTTACACTTTATGCTGATAAAAGTATCTTTGCTCGTTTCCTACGAAAATTTTATATCAAGTGAGATTTATATCAAGTTTGGTTTATATCAAGTTTAGAAACAGAGAATAGGGAAGAAGATATATTTTTGTTGAAGTTGTTATGGTTGAAGTCGTTGGAGGGAAAGATAAACTAGTGCAATTTTTCTAGTTTCGAGCAAGATGGATTTAGCAAATGCATTAACAACACTTTCCGTTGGCAAATCCACTCTGGAGGAGCTAAGTGTAGCGACAGCGATTCCCCTAGATGCGATACCATCCGAGATGGTTGCCAAGGGCATCGCAAATCAACCAAAATCGAAGGTATGGACAAAATTAGTCTCTTCGCGAAATAAAGATAAGGGTTGGGAATATACTAATGTTAACTTTTATCTGTTACGTATTTTTCTTTTAAATTGGAAGCGAATATATAAAGAGAATGCCTGCAAACCTAAAGCAGGAGATTTGATTATCTTGAGACAATATGGATGTGTTAGCCATATTGTCAGAGTTATGAATGATACGCTTTATGATGATGAAATGTATGGAGAACATGAGTATAATATTTCGCGCTTAGTTCAATTGATTTGGATTACAGATTGGAATCGATTAACGACAAATAAAGAGTTTTTTGGATGTAAAATCAACTTTCCACGCAATGGGAAAGTTTATTCAATGGAAAAATTTAGTTGTTTTCAAGATTTTCCGGAAAATTTATCTCAAATTCTCACTGATTATGGGAAGCATTTACCTGCACTAGTTGAAAAAAGATTAATTAGATACCAAACTTGGGTAGAGAATTGCAATTATCTTCCCAAATTAACCTCATACTAAAGTGGTATTGATATCCACAGAAATACAGTGCTTGGGGATTAGTTTTAGACTAATCCTGTAGGTGATGTTTTTCTGATGTGGCAAAACTATATTTCTGTTATTTGGAATTTTGAGGAACTCGCAATCTAGCAGCAACAAAGATGTTATTTAGCAATTCCAAATAATAGATTCTCATCCAAAAAGTATCAAGGTTGACAGCTTTTTTTTGATAGTCTGTCAGAATCCGTAAAAACTGTGACTAAAGTTGTAAGCAGTTATTACAGTTGTCAACATTACACTTATCCAACGACAGGAGAATATGTATGGATAATCCCGCAGGTCAAATGATATGGAAACTACCAGGTTCCTCCGACTGCGCTTTGCACCTTAGACATCACGAATCAGAACCTTGGCAACCTTATCAAGAATTTCCAGAATACTTTTTACCAGATCCACCTGGATTTTCTCAAGGTTACGCGACTTTTTTAGCGCTACTCAAGAAAAACTGGCAGTCGGTGTAAACAACCCAAAGATAAGTTAAACAGGTATCTTCTAGCCTACACAAACTGCAAGTTCTGGTTAAAACAATATAGCCCTCACTGTCGATTTACAACAAACTAAACATTTTTTAATGTTAAAATTTGTAATCATATCAGTGAGGAGCTTGACCAACGTCGGGCTTCATGCTTGTGTTTGAACTGAAAGAGGTAATAAGACTTCATGACAACAACCCCGCAAATTGCACAGCACGCTATAGAATCCTTGGTAGAAAGTTTCTTTCAGGAGACGGAAGGTAATTGGCGTTCTGAACGTCGTTATTACACGCTCAAAAGTGGTGAAGTTGAAGAGGTTATTAGTGAGATTGCGATCGCATTTTTGCCCAAGGGAAGCGTAGAACTGGTGAAACTAGCACAAATGCACGAGTTAGATGCAGCGACAGCACTAGTTTGTGGTTCTCAAGTTACTTGGGTAAGTAACTATTCCCAACCTGGTAGAAAACCAGTGACGGGTTCAACGGTGTTTGGGGTTCGGGAAAATATTTTGTATCGAGATAGAGGTTTTGCCACATCGAAACCTGTAGCTGCGGAATATTTTATGCGTGAAGCAAAAACGATGCATTTGCGTACGGAATATGGTGGTTCGGCATTTGAGGAAGAGATTAAATTGATTGGTACAAATTACCGCACTCGTCAGACGATTATTTCCCGTGCTGGTGAAGAAATTATGATTGGGCAATATTTGGAAAGACGGGTTTAGCTGTTTTGGTATAAATCCCGCATCATACTGCTTGCGGTTGGTGTCGGGATACAAATCCTATTAACTAGTACAGATTGGTGGAAATAAATCTATTCTGCTATACCAATTCAAGAAATCATTGCAACACATACACAACCTGTAGAGACGTAGCATTGCTACGTCTCTACCCACCTTTCGCGTTATTTTTTAAAATTGGTATTATTTTATAGGCTCTATTTCTGAATGCCTTTTGCCTTATTGTAATAGTACAGAACGGCGGAAATAAAGCTACCATTTAAAATGGCTGAAAAGCTTATAAAATCATCTTTCTTTCTTTTGCCTTTTATCTTTTTACTTTTGCCTTATTGTACTAGGGGATTAATTTAATTTGACGCTAATTATTCCCTAAAAATTTGGAGCGCATTTCTTCTAACTCCTCATCGATTTTACTTTGGCTAGGAGTCGGATTACTACTATTACTATTATTACTAATATTTGCTGACTTCCCACCACTAAGAAACATTGTTTTTATCTCGTTCAATTCTGTATCAATCTGACTCGAATTACGTGGTTGGTTATTATTCGTTATTGGTGCTGGATTTATAGTTTTCTTTCCTGGTTTATTTCCAGGTTGATGTCCAGGTTGCCATTGATTTAAATCTTGTAAAACTTCGTCTACAGTTTGATAGCGACGTGCAGGGATTGTTTGCAACATACTATCAAGAATTGCTGCTAATTCTTGATTGAGTGGACTTACTAAAAATTGTCGCCAAATCCAAGTATCATTATGAATATCATGCAAATCAAACGGAGATTTTCCCGTTAACAAATGTATACATGTGACACCCAAACTATAAATGTCGCTAGCAAACAACGCTTTGCCGCGAATTTGTTCTGGTGCAACATATTCTGGACTACCAATACTCGTACCAGTTTTATTTAAATTTTCATTTGTAGCGACTTTTGACGCACCGAAGTCAACTAATACTAAATTACCGGGATTTCCTTGAGCTATCGCAGTCGAACGTCCAGGAATCCCCCGACGACGGATAATATTTTCCGGTTTGATATCGCGATGAATCACATAATGGGCATGGCAAAATTGTAACACTGGTAATAAGTCGTAGAGCAAATGACGAATTTGGGTTTCGCTAAAAGTACCACTCTGGAGTAACTCCTGTGCCAGATTATACCCATCAATAAATTCTTGAACGAGGTATTGTCGATCTTCTTGGGTAAAGTAAGCGAGTAAATCGGGAATTTGCGGATGTTCTCCCAATTCATCTAGACGCATTGCCTCTTGATTGAATAGTTCTACCGCTTTTTGTACCGTGCTGGTTCCCTGTGCTTGTGGGTAAAACTGCTTAATAACGCAGTGGGGTTTGGAAGGTTTATCCTCATCCACAGCTAAAAAAGTTCTCCCAAAACCACCTTGTCCGATGGGTTTAATTGCACGATAGCGTTCTTTTAGCAGTAGCTTAGAACCGCAGGTTAAGCAAAATCTTTCATCATTTGTGTTTTGCGGTTTCGGACAACGGGGATTTAGACAGTAACTCATGTAAAGGTTGCGATCGCACTTTCTTCTATTGTGCCTCAATCAAGGGGATTGCGATCGCTTTATGGTATTCCCTAACAGATTGCGATCGTCAGTTCATCTGAAAATTGCTTGATGACTAATTTTATTTATATTTTTAAGAAGGGGGTAGAAGTTAGAAGTTAGAAGTCAGAAGTCAGAAGTCAGAAGTTAGAAGTCAGAAGTTAGAATACTGGTTTTGCTAGAAGTAAGCTACAGAATATTCTTTAAATAAATAGGCTAGCATCAATCGATAAGCTTGCTTACTGCTTTCTTCTTTCTTATTAAATGAAAAATTAGGGGATTGTACTCTTGTTTAAGTTTATATTTTAGCTACTAATTTCTATCTCCTAACTCCTATCTCCTAATTTCTAACTCCTAATTTCTAACTCCTAATTTCTAACTCCTAATTTCTAACTCCTAACTCTTAACTCCTAACTCCTAACTCCTAACTCCTAACTCCTATCTCCTAATTTCTAACTCCTAATTTCTAACTCCTAACTCCTAACTCCTAACTCCATTAAGTAATAGGTTGTTGACCAGGATTTACAGCATGAATATACTCGCTACCAGAGGCAGGAAATCCTCTTTTATAGGAAGCTTCCTCCGGTTGACCCCATCCTAATTGTAAAACTATCTCTAAAAATTCTGACTTTTCATAGACTAATAAACCAGACCATTCAGTGCGTTTAGCAATATGCAAATAATCTTCTTTTTCCACCTGTTGATGGAGTTTACCCTGGTTAATACTAAGATATAAATCCATACCCACAGTAACGCTTTCCCAAAATTCTAAAACTTCATTTTTTACAGCTTTTAATATCTCGATATCGCTGGCTAAAGCTATTAATTGTCCATCAACTTCAGGATAAGATAATTTTTTACCTTTAACAGTAACTTCTCGCCAAATTATTCCCGAAACATTATTTTCACATTGATATTGATGAATCGCTGCTTTAAAATCTTGATATGCAGTAAACTTTTGTAGTCCTTCTGCTTGAATAAATTGGTCAAGTATCGGACTCCCTGAAACAGTTACATCTAACTTCAGACGTTCCCCTTTTAAACAAGCTTGACGTTCGCTTGCCAAAATTTGGATTAGTTCTTTGGTAGTGTAAACCTTTGTCATCAGAACAATCCTTACAAATAATACAGCAGAGACGACCCATCGGGTCGTCTGTATAGAAATCAGGAGAGACAACCTACCTGGTTATCTACATAGAGAATTAAAAATTAAATAATTCTCTCCTTCCTCCTTTTTTTGAATTATGCCTCGATTTCGTTGTAGATGCAGTATCCAATAACACGATTTTAGAGAATTCACTAAGTAAAACTGCCGAGAAGAACTTATTTACTTGTTATTTACTTAACTCACTACTAAACTCATTGAAAGAACGACGCTTCAATTCCACAGATTCAGTGCGTGGTAACAAATCAAACATATTTCGGAATTTATCATCGATTTCTTCAAAAGGAACTTGACCTTTTTTATTTAAAACAACCTTACCCTCTTGATTAAATACTACAACTTGGGGAACTCCTCCAGTGTAGTAATAACCTGGTTCTGTAGGTTCATATTTAGCTTTAATTGGAATCATATCTACATCAATGGGAATAATTTCGGTAACACGACCGTAAAATGCTTGAACTTCGGAACCAACGATCGCATATTTTTTGCAGTCGCTACTATCGTCAACATAGAACATCATAAATACTGGTTTATGTTGGGAAAGTGCGGTTGCGAGGGTTGCTTTGGATGGAACTAGGGAACCGTTACCCGCATAAACAACGAAAACATTCCCATCATAATGGTCGTCGTTAACACCAGCAAATACGGGCTTAATAATTAACAAACACAAGAAAAGCGTTAGTAACAAGCATTTAGAAAAAAATTGCCGCCAGTTTGAGAGTATATTTTGGAATAAGTCTTGGGGTATATTTCGTGAGTGTGAATTAATAGGATTCATCAAAAATAACCTTTCAATCTTGGTATTTATCATCAATTTGCACTGAAAACAGCAGACTGGACTGGATAATAGTTCATGCCTGCACCATTTTTAAGATAACAGGGAGTGGGAATGAGAAGTTATGAGTTGAGAGTTATAGTTTGGGAGTTGGGAGTTGGAAGAGGAAAGTGAATTTCCCTTTTTCCTCTGCCCTAACCAGCACTTTGTATTTTGGATACTGGCTTTTTTGCCGAAGATTCGCTAAACTCTCGCTAGTTAAATTTGCTATTTTATTTTGACTGTTAGAATAATTGCCTCAAAATTAGGGTACGGATGTGGGAAATAATATTGGTTTAATTGATAGGTTAAAACTTGGTTTCGCAGTATCGATTGCCAAAAGTGTAACCTTTGGGGTACGAGGTTTGAAACTTGGTGCAGCTAGCGTCATGCCAGGTGCGATCGCGCGTAAGATGGAACCCCGCTTGCTACAATTACTCAGTCAGCAGGTAAAACATGGGGTTATTCTCATTGCTGGCACTAATGGCAAAACCACCACTTCGCTGTTATTAAAGGAAATACTCGAACGCAAGGGTTTTCGTGTTGCTCACAATTCCACTGGTGCTAATCTGGAAAATGGATTGGTGACTGCTTTAATGGAAAGTGCAAATGTGTTTGGTGGATTGGATGTTGACTACGCAATTTTGGAAGTTGATGAGAATATCGTTCCCAAGGTTCTTGCACCTATCCAACCTCAAGCTATTATCGCTTTAAATCTATTCCGTGACCAACTCGATCGATACGGGGAAGTTGACACCATCAGTAAACGCTGGACAACGGCGATTTCCACCAATTCACCTAATACTATCGTCATTCCCAATGCTGATGACCCCACATTATCCTACCTTGGTCAACAATTATCGCAAAAAGTTGTATTTTTTGGCTTAAATGAACCTGAAAAATATTTAGCTGAAATTCCCCATGCGGTAGATTCTATTTACTGTCCAAAGTGCGGACATTCGCTGGATTACGAAGGGGTTTATTTGTCACATTTAGGTGAATTTAATTGTCCTAAATGTGGTTTTAGACGTAGTAAACCCGATTTAGATAGTAGTGAATGGTCACAGATATTAGTTGGTTTATACAACAAATATAATACTCTTGCCGCAGCTACCACAGCGAAGGTTTTAGGTGTTGATGAAGTAACGATTCGCGAAACAATTCCGACTTTTCAGCCAGCATTTGGACGTGCTGAAGAATTACAAATTAATGGGAAGAAAGTCCGGATTTTACTCTCTAAAAATCCTGTGGGAACTAACGAGACAATTCGCGTTGTGACTGAAAGTAATGATAAAACTACGTTATTAGTATTAAACGACAGGATTCAGGATGGTGAGGATGTTTCCTGGATATGGGATGTGGATACGGAACCTTTAGTTAAAAGAGGTGGAACTGTAATTGTCAGTGGAGATAGGGTTTATGATATGGCTCTACGTTTGCGTTATAGTGAAAATTCACTTGATAGTAAAGTTAACTTGATTGTCGAAGAAAATTTAAAAATGGCAATCAATAAAGCTCTAGAAAATACTCCAGCTAATGAAACATTACATATTTTACCAACTTACACCGCAATGTTAGATGTACGGGAAGCTTTAACAGGGAAGAAAATTCGCTAATTCTATTTATATGGGGAAGGAGAGAGACGCGATACATCGCGTCTCTACATTATGATTATTTAAATTACTGTAATGTTACAGCAGCACATTGCAACGGTAAAACTTCTTCCAAAGTTAATTCATGGTCAGAAGTTAAATGGCTATTACAGCAAATAGTGCTGAAAAATATGGGTTTTCCCACAACTTGCGAAAAATGTTTTTCTAGCAATAATCGCGACGTAATATCACCCAGCAAATCACCTAAATCTTTCGTTAACTGGTCTTTATCATCTCGGTGAACCATTCTATACTTAAATGGTTTCTCCCCCACAATTTCTCTAATTGCAGAATCAAAATTATCTGGTTTACCGTCAACATAAGCAAATGAAACTTCCTCAAGAAACTTCCAAGCAATAGGAAAAATCTCGCGAATATTTTCCAGATAATTTCCACCCTGATAAACTAAAGTCGCTGTTTTACAGTCCATCGTCGTTTCACCTTTCACCCTATTTTAATAATTGGATAATGCACAAAAAACATCACTCTAAATACAAACATCTAGAGTGCATCGGCAAACTTGATTCAGAATGATTTGGGTACTAGATTTGCACCTGTAAAAAAATTGTGCAATAATCTGCCTTCCATCATATAACTATAAGTAACGTGACTAAGATAACATTTAGATTATTTTTAGATTATTTCCTAAAATATGGGCGATAGTCTTTTACGGTTAGCCTTTGTTTCTCACAACTCGAAAAATCCTTTCTTCGACAAATACTTAGTAACAAATTATATTCATTAACTTCCAATCCAAAATCCAAAATTTTAAAAGTATATGAACTCACAACAATACACATTAACAATCGGTTGGCTGTACCCAAATCTCATGAGTACCTACGGTGACAGAGGTAACGTCATCACAATTCAACGTCGTAGTCAATGGCGCGGTTTTGATGTTAAGATTGTACACCTCGACCAAGCAGCAACAGCCGAAGACATCAAATCAGTAGATATTATCGTCGGTGGTGGTGCCCAAGACAGACAGCAAGAACTAGTAATGCGCGACTTGCAAGGGGTAAAAGCGGACGCAATGCGGGAAAAACTCGATAACGGTACACCAGGAGTTTTTACCTGTGGTTCCCCGCAATTGCTCGGTCATTACTACGAACCTAGTATTGGAAAGCGCATCGAAGGTTTAGGAATATTAGATTTGGTATCCGTACATCCCGGTGAAAATACTAAGCGCTGTATCGGTAATTTAGTCATAGAAGTTACAGCCAAAAAACTTGCTCGTGACCTAGAAGAAATGATTGGGATGACACCCTATTTAGTCGGGTTTGAAAACCACGGGGGAAGAACCAAATTAGGGAAAACCGAAGCATTAGGAAAAGTTGTTTACGGTTTGGGTAATAACGGCGAAGATGGAACAGAAGGAGCATTTCACCAGAATGCGATCGCAACTTATTCCCATGGTCCATTATTACCAAAAAATCCCTTTGTTGCTGACTGGTTGATTCAAACAGCATTGCGTTTGAAGTATCAGCAACCGATTCAATTAACCCCGTTAATGATGATTTGGAGATGAAAGCACGGGAAGCAATGTTGAAACGCTTGAAGGTAGAAGTTGGAATTCAGCAAGTACAAGTCTACTGTTTAAAGCGCTTTCAGAAAATAAATTATCCACAATTGTAGGGGTGGGGTCTCCCCACCCTTCGCGTGATACTGTTGGTAAGTATATGATTTGAAGATTTTATTTTCTGGAAGTCCCTTCCTCAGAATAACAGAAGAGCATTTCTTTCTGTGGAGTTCTCTTAAATTGGTATTAATCCTAATATTTTCAGTGAAAAATACGGAAAAACCACAAATAATAAAGTACATATACAAAAAAGCCCATATCCAGCGAAGCGGAGACTTGACACAGGAAACTCATCAACAACAAGCAATATGGCAAATACACCCCCACGTATCCTGAATCAAATCCGTGAAGCGAAGCAGAAGCAGCTTAAAGAGTTAGATTTAAGCAGTCATCCCTATATGAAAGAGGATTACAAGTTAAAACAAATTCCTGCGGAAGTATTTGAATTGGAATGGTTGGAAAAATTAGATTTAAGCGGTAATGATATTGCAAAAATACCAAACTTATTAACTCACTTTCGCAATCTAAGATTTTTCGGCTTTCGCTGGCAAAAAAATCACCCAATTCCGGATTGGATAAATCAGGTTTCACAGTTAAAAGTTGATTTAAGCAGATTTAATATTTCTGACACATTACCCGACTTTATTTTCTCTCTTCCCAACTTAACTTCACTCGATTTAAGGGACAACCCGCTTGAAAATCCACCATTAGAAGTTGCAGAAAAAGGTATCGAAGCTATCCGCGAATATTTTCGCCAACTAGCAGAAGGAAAAGATTACTTATACGAAGCAAAGCTATTAATTCTACCCTTAATTAGTAACTTAATGGATATATTCAAACGCAACCAGTAAATACCCAATAAAGGTAAACAAAAACCTTGAAACAAGCGAGACGCAAATCTCTGCCAATTAATCGCGATCGCAACTATGATTGAACTATTATTGAAACTAATACTTAACATTGAATTGTATTAATTAATCTAGGGAACCGGAAACAATGCGATCGCTTCTGTAGTTAATAGAATTACTCCAAATAATCCTCACACTAGAAATTAAATATGCTGTCAAAATGGTTTTTGCTGCACTGGAAATTCATGTTGATGTTGCTGACGTTAGGATTTGGTTCAATATTAACTCCCCTCACGCTAAATTTTTATGTCAACGCTGCTACCAGTGACCGCCGCTATACTGAAGCTTCTCAAGTACCCAAACAAAAAGTAGCTATCGTCTTTGGTGCGGGAATATACCCGGATGGAACACCATCCCCAATGCTCGCAGACCGAGTTGACGCAGCAGTGGAGCTATACAAAAAAGGTCGTGTGCAAAAGCTCTTGATGACAGGTGATAACAGCCGCGACGACTACGACGAGGTTTCTGCCATGCAGCGCCATGCGATCGCACAAGGTATCCCCATAGAAGACATTACACTCGACCATGCAGGTTTTAGTACCTATGAAAGTTGCTACCGTGCTAAGGAAATTTTCGGTATTCAACAAGCAGTTTTAGTAACGCAAAATTTTCACCTTTCCCGTGCTATTTATACCTGCCAACAGCTAAATGTGGAAGCAGTTGGCTTGGGAACACCCGACTGGGGAAGCTACAGCAAAGCCACAGTTACCCGCTACACAGCCAGAGAAAAATTATCCGTATTGAAAGCATTATGGGAAGTCCATATTAGCCGTCCATCACCGACATTTTTAGGCAAATTTGAGGGAATTAAATAATTTTTGTTGTTTTTATTGAATGTAAAGACGCTTTTGCCCTTGGCATTCCCAAAGGTAATTTCGCGTCTTTATTTATTTCATGTATCCAAGGATTTATCAATTGTATTAAGGAGATTTCCAGAATAAAAATTACCACACAACTATAATCCCATTGTAGGGGAAAACGGCTGTACTCGCGGAGCGAGTAGACGCGCAAGCGGCTTCTCTTTGAGTAGCAAGCTACGCCCTCTTAATATTTACCCTCTTAATCGCTAAGATTAGTTTGAGACATCACCTAATAATTTTAAGGGTGGATTTTACCCACCCCTACGATTGGGAATAATTTGTTTGTTGATTTCAAAAATTTACTCATCTACGCTGATTTGGGACTTGCAGCAAAGCTTTCCAATCTTGCAGCGCTTTCTCATTCCACAGCCAACTTTGAACTAACTTATCCATTTGGAAATTATACGGGTCATCAGTAACAACTTTTTGACGTAATTTTACAGCTTCATTGAGATACTGCTCTCGCTTGGCTCCAGACTCCACCTGTGCAGTCTTATACAACCCCAAAGCTAATCCAGCAAAAGCTGTTAAATCGTCCCGTTGTTGAACCTTCACCGTCGCATTCGCACTCATTGGTGTAGCAAAAGGCTTTTGCTCCTTAGCAGTTGCTAAACTTAATGCCCTAAACCAAGAATCATTAGCACGGTTGATATTACCTTCGGCATAAAATGCAAAGCCGAGAGCGTTAGTATAAGTAACCGAATCTGGTTGCGCTTTGACAGCTGTTTCCCAGTAACGTCGGGCATCATCAATGCTGAAATTGCGATCGCCTATTTGTACCGATTGCCATGCTAGTCGTCCTCGATAAAAGTTGACCGATGGCTCTTGAATATACTGCTGGGGAATGGCATCAAGCGACGTTTTGACCGCAGCTAATGCATTCCGGTTGAGCAAAGCTTCAACAGCCTTTAAACCTGCTTCTAAATCACCTTGGCGGAGTTTTTCGGTTGCGTAAGCTGTCACAACCTCAGTTTTTTCCTTTTCAAAATTGTCTTGATTGTTAACTTGCGGCGTACTAACTTGGGGAATATTGGAAAGTAACGTGGGATTTTGCTGGTTTTGCCACCAATTCACACCAACCGCAACCGCGATCGCACCAGCCCCAACAAGCCCCACAAGCGGTAATAATCGACTCCGACGACGCACAACCCCTGGCTCCACCAAACTAATGCGATCGCGAGTCGATGCTGTTGACATAACATCAGAATTATCCCAGTTATTTTGTAAGTTACCAGCTTGCTGTAACTCACCTGCTGACCCATATTGATTTTGATGGGTCAAACTTCCTGGAGGGTTGAATCCTGCTTGTTGATTTTCCCGTCTTGCCCTAGCTTCGCGCCATTTTTCCACCTCGCGATCGAGCGATGATAAATCATCAGATACTTCAATCCCAGGTATACTTTCCTCCTCATTAGAATCCTGTACCAATTCGGCACTCATCGAAGTCGATTCCGGTTCCAAGGGCTTTTCCCGGTCTAATTGGCGAAACAAATCGGAAACGATCGCGGAATCTTCTGCATAACTAGGGTCATCATAATCTTCGATTTCATCGACCAAATCACCCCAAGTATCCTCTCCCAACCAATCAAGTTCAGAATCATCCCGTCCTAACGACGATGACATCATTCCATCCAGAGGCATATCAACGTCATCCGCAACACTCGAATAAAGCGATGGTGTTGCCCTCAAACTTTGCGGTTCGTACTGCGATAGTAACTCGCTCCCCACCGGAAGGTACAATCCAGGGCTAAGATTACCATCAAATTTTGGGTGTTGGTATAAAATTGGCAAAGCCCAATACATCTGATGGGAACCATAGGCAGAAATTAACCCCTGACGGACTCGGCTGACGCACAAATCAACAGAATACCCCTGACTTAAATTGCGGTAAAACAATTGGGTTAACGTCAATGCCACCTCATCGGGAATGCGTTCTGACATCGCTAGCACGCTGCGAATACCCCGTCTCACCAAACTCTCAGTCAGACTACGTTCGCCAGTTTCAGCGTTACCATCGGATGTCGCTCCATAAGCACCCAAACAGGAATTAAACACCGCCATCTGGATATTATTGTTAACCAACAAACCAGCCAAATCATCCCCCGTCAAAGTTTCCGTTAAACCAGTTCTCCGGCTCACCAGGTAAATTTCGCCACCACTTGTACCCAAGTTACTGTGACCTGAGTAGTGTAAAACGTGATAACGTCCTTGTTCCAAAGCTTGGGTTAACTCTTCCCGTCCTGGTTGTTCGATTAAAGTTAATTGTATTTCCGGCAAAAAGCCACCCTCAGTATTGCTTGGTTGCTGACGGTGAAGCTCCGCTTGTAATTTAATCACCTCTTGCTTGAGTAAATCTAAACCAACCAAATCCGTTGGTGATGAAACCACCATCAAAACCCTAATTCCCCCCTCATCGGGCGGTATCGGCATATTATTCGATGGCAAACGGGAAGCATCGACAATGCCATTTTGAAACCGTGAAAAAGCAATATAAGGTCCCGTAGCAATGGGGCGATCGCCTGCGTGCATCACTTCCCAAGGCAAACGCGCCAACCGATTATCTTTGATGCCCAAACGTAAACGCAGCACTTGTTGGTGGTTTTGAGCAATACCCTGTGCCGTAATCCAACTATCCCTGAGAGTGCCTTGAAACAGTTCGTTATATAATTGCTGACCCAAAGCCGCTAAGTTGACCGAGTTCCGCGCCATTGCATCTCCCTGCAACACCGACTTGAGGGGGTCATTCATTAGATGCCCAGCCGCCGACAACCATTCAGCTACAGGCCAATTTACCAGTTCTTCTGCCAATGGCACCCCAGGTGCGACTTCCTCCGTCCGCACCAAGTAGTCATTTTGTCCTACTGGAGTTACGGAAATATGAAATTCCTGGGTCACAATTTCTCCTGTTTGCCTCCTAAAATTCTGTTCCGAAACGCGACTCATTCTCAAATTAATGTTCGCTTCCTCTATTACCTTAGATGCATCCCATCACCGAATGTTTCGCATTCAGTCGGTTTTACTTGACTCTTACACTTTATCCGGATTGCATCAATTCCGCCTAGAACTACCTAATTGGTAGATGCACCTTAATCTTCTAACTCCCCCAACTCGCTTTTCGCTTGCTGGGGGCTTTTTTCTAGTTTGACAAATAACACCCCGATCCGAGTCAAGTAAATCGAGAAGATGGTGTGAAATTTTAACAACATCAAGCTGGTAAACCCATTCAAAAATTAATCTGTTGGTCAATTTAATTAACACCCACATAGGGTTTGTAGCACAAATTACTGACTTACTGTAAATAATATATCCAAATAATAATGGGTTTCCACGGAAAAAGTAAGTATTACGGAAAAAATAATTAATAGTTAATGGCTTAATGGGCATAGGGCAGAGGGCATGGGGTCTTAAATTATGCCCCTGTTTCTTTTTTATCCGGATACCCATGATTATATTTAGAACAATTTAGTGGTAGATGCACCCTGATAACTCACTCCCTAGCTGGTAGTTTCCAGTTGGGGATTTTTTTTATGACAACAGATAAAATTATTTAATGTCGAAAAGTTTTACTATTTATCCGGAAGTGCTAGTTCTTTTACGAACAATTAATTGGTAGATGCACCCTGATAATTCACTCCCTTAACTGGACATTTGTCCGGTTGGGGATTTTTTTTATACTTACTATAAAAAATAGTTGTTAAAAAGATTTCTCAATATCGGCAAATTTATCCGGAGTTGGTTTGTTCTTTTACGAACAATTAATTGGTAGATGCACCCTGATAACTCACTCCCTAGCTGGTATTTTCCAGTTGGGGTTTTTTCTTGGGATGTTCTGCTAAATTGCGATGTTTTGCACCAATGAATCAAAGAAAATGACGATTTGCAGAAATTTGTCCGGGAAATGCCCGCAAGGACAAGAACAAATAGATGGTAGATGCACCCTAATAATTCACTCCCCTAGATGGCAATTGCTTTATAGGGGATTTTTTGCAGTCTATAAATATAGCGCAAAAAACAATTGGGGTATTCCAATTTTGAGTGTTGATTCAGTATTGAATACTCAGCAGGTAAAGAAAAAATAAACTTACATTACTTTATCTACAAAAATATCCGGAATTAAATGATACCAGTCTGAACTATTAGTTAGTAGATGCACCCTGATAACTCGCTCCCCTGGTAGACTGCCATCCACTGGGGGATTTTTTTATTGTCACATTTATAACCATCTTAACAGTATATTTTGTCCTGAGGATGGTTATTTAAAGAAAAAAGGTAGATAGTAGATAGTATGTGCATCCTAATAACTTACTCCTCAGCAGATTGCTATTAACTGAGGATTCTTTAGCCGAGATTTCAGCACGTCGATACAAAATCTACAGTTTGAGAATTTTTATTCTGCAATTTGTCCGGAAAGTATTCCTAAATTGCAGAATAACTAAATGATAGTCCAACCCTAATAACCCAACTCCCAATGTGGCAGGATTATTTGTTTTTGCATAGAACCTAAAAGAGTAATTTTCGACTTAAGTAAAGATAAACAGCACCGATACAAGCTGTGATAAGCTGCGAAATCTTGCTGTAGGCAGTATTCTACAGTAATTTTGCGCGACTTTAATGCGGTCGGCATATCGCGAATTGCGTAACTCACGAATATTTTGGTAAATGCATTGCGGTAGATTGATGTAATGCGATAAGCCGAACTTAATGCGGTCGGTCTATCGCTTGCCCGGATACATTAACGGGTCAATATATCCTATCACTTTTTACCAATAATCAACATTACCTCACATCACCAATTTTGAATCTTGTTCGGCTTCCAATGTGGCGTTATGCACTATATATAGTTAGTATATCAACATATCTACTAGAAAACAATGCCATTCCAGAAAAAGAACAAGTTAGGTTTTACAAGCCAACAACCTTTTGATAAAGACCCTGTTTGTTTTAAGGTATTGCCGGGCGTCAAAGACAAATTAAAAGCCGTCCCTGACTGGCAAGAAAGGCTAAGGGAGTTCGTTGATAAACTGATAGAAGGAAATATTGATGGCAGTTAAAACTGCCCGTGTCGTTTTTCCTCCCTGCTCTGTTGGCGTAGCCTGCCTTCGACATAGAGACAGGGCTTCCAAACTCCCGGTTATTTCGCGTGAAGTTATGTCTTGTTAAATTATGTATAATAAATGCTGTCGATCCTAAAAAAAGACTGAACCCCATGACTCTATCCGTAATTAAGTTTTCCAGCGAAGACTGTGGTATCTGTCACAAAATGGCTTTTTATGACCAGAAAGTGTCATCGGAACTGGGTTTAGAGTTTATCGACGTAAAAATGCAAGACACAGCATCGTACCGAAAATATCGGCAAATACTACTGGCACGATATCCCGATAAATCAGAAATGGGCTGGCCTACATACATTATCTGCGAATCACCTGAAGCCGAATTTAAGATTGTGGGTGAGGTTAAAGGGGGACATCCGAAGGGTGAATTTAGAAGTCGTCTGCAAGCTGTTTTAGATTCAGCCGTGTCATCGTAGGGCTTTAGTAATAAAAAAAGATAATTTAATTTCAGGATGGGAAAACCCCATGCCTAAGGCATTTTTGATGGAAAATTATTCAACCAACTCAAAGGATTTTACCTCTAGGACGGGACCAATCATTGCGGCAGTCATAACATCTTCACGAACCTGCCCGGTGACTTTAGCTTTTTGCCCCGACTGGAGTAATTTTTTTATCCGCACTCCGAGGAATTTCATAAGTGGTTCCTTCCTCAGTTATGAGTGCCCAAGCACCCATACCAATATCGCGACGTTGAATTGTACCTGTAATTGTGATGCTCATAATAATTGGGGAGTAGGGAGTAAAGAAAGCAGGGGAGCAGGGGAACAGAGGAGCAGAGGGGCAGTGTTTCGACTACGCTCAACAACCAAAGCAGGGGAGTTGAGGGGACGAGGGAGATGCAAAGA
>JAAUPE010000292.1 GCA_012034595.1 Calothrix sp. CSU_2_0
TAGCGAATAGTGGACGTGGAGATTTACTCGTGAAAATTGCGATCGCAACTCCTAAAGATATTACAACCCAGGAACGGGAACTATACGAGAAGCTTCGTAGTATTCGTTCCTATAACCCCCGTAGCAATTTAAATAATGTGCAATTGTAGAAAGTGTTTAATAATTAATTGGTATTGATTAATGGTTGATAGTTTGAGATTTGCCACTTGCGATCGCTTGTTTAATTGGAAGTCTCTGTACCTGAAACAGCACCCAAAACCTGCAATGTTTCCAGCGCTGCCTCTGTTAAACCAAAAGTACCTTTAATATTCATTTCTTCGTAGGGTTTAGGAATTGTGAGAGTTTTTATACACTTAAAAGCGCGAATATCCCATAATTTGATGCTTTTATCTTCACCGCAGCTAAATAAGACATCTAATTGGGGACTGTAACAAACTGACCAAATACGGTCTTGATGACCTGTCAATACTTGAAAACAGTTTCCTGTTTGAGTATCCCATAATCGAATAGTGCGATCGTCACTGGCACTAACAAGAATGGATGGTGTATTGGCTGATGGAGGTATAAAAGTCAGTGCGCGAATTTCTCCTTGATGTCCCCAAAAGTTTTGCACGCATTTTTGAGTTTCCACTTCCCACAATTTAATCTGGAAATCGTCGCTACTACTAGCAAGAAATTTACCAGAACTGTTAAAAGTTATAGCTCGAATGCGCTGATTATGTCCTTTCAAGCTAGTTAAACAAACACCTTTGTGGATATCCCACAAATTTATCGCTTGACTTGTTCCTGCTGTCGCAATAATATTCCCGTGGGAATGGGATGCGATCGCCCACATCCATTCGGTTTCTAAATTACCTAAAATTTGCGATCGCTCGGTGTTTATATCCCATAATCGAATCGTGTGGTCATCACTGGCACTGATTAAAGTGTGATTATCTGGGCAAAAAAGAACAGACCATACCCAGTCTGTATGACCACGCAAAGTTTTCAAACATGTTCTCGTACTTATATCCCAAATTTTAATAGTGCGATCGCAACTAGCGCTTGCTAATAATTTACCATCAGGACTAAAACTTACATTGCGAACTCTACCTTGGTGTCCTGATAAAGTTTGATAACATTCACCAGTTACCGCATTCCACAACTTAACCTTACCATCATCGCTACCACTAGCAAGACAAATCATCTCCTGTTGAGGAACAGGATTAACAGCTACAGTCCAAATCCGATTACTGTAACCTTGAAAAGTTCTAATAGGCTCCCCAGTCTGAGTATTCCACAACCTCACTAATTGGTCATCACTACCCACAGCAATCATTTTTTGGTCTGGACTATAAGCTAAAGAGCGAATGCGATGATGGGGTTCGTATAACGTTATTTGTGGTTCCCCATTTTCCAGATTCCAAAGTTGAATTTTATCGGTTCCGCAACTCATCACCGTTTTACCATCAGAACTAAATTTTACAGCCCAAATAGCTCCAGTTGGTGCAGTTTTTATACTCCGCAAACATTTACCAGACTTCACATCCCAAGCTGTAATACTTTGATTATCGCTGCTTCCCACCAAGGTTTTACAATCGGGACTAAAAGCCAGAGTCCGAACTCGGATTGAATTCTCATCAAACGTTTTAATACATTTATTAGTCCACACATTCCATAATTTTACTGAGTCAGCACCACCTGTCGCCAAAGTTTTACCATCATTACTAAAAGCGAATGACCAAACTTCCCGATCCGGTTCGTGGAAAGTGTAAATGCAAACTCCTAAATCCAGACTCCAAACTTTCGCAGTGCGATCGCTACTGGCACTAATTAGCGATCGCTTACCCAACACGAAATAAACCGACCATACCCAATCAGTATGTCCGCGCAATATTTTTAAACATTTTGTAGTTTGACTATCCCAAATTCTCACCGTATGGTCATTCCCACAACTTGCAATTAATTTACCATCCTGACTAAAAGCCACACAGCGAATCCAATCATCATGAGCTTGCCATGCTAAGATTTGCGTACCATCTGCCACATCCCACAGACGAATTTGTCCATCCATTCCCCCTGTTGCGAATAACTTTTGGTCGGGACTAAATGTGACGCTAAATATACTCCCTAAAGATTGGGAAAAACAGTTTTATCAAAACTGCAATCGCTAAAATTTACTTGCGGTAATTCCACCCCCTGTAAATAAGCTTGGGAAATGGGAAGACGAGAAAAATCGTAACCAGTTAAATTTACTTGCAGTTGAATTAAAAGATTAATTAAATTTCCCCCCGCATATCCGACAGGTGTTTCTAATTGTTCTGTTCTTAACTTCTCAACAATCAAACGAAATTTTCGTTCGATCACCTTTTGCGTCTGATTTTTGCATAAATATTCTACTACTGGTTTTAATAGCATCTGGGTTTGATTTTCGCGAATGAAATCTGGTGCGGAAGCTTGAATTATTGCATGGGTTTTCAATATATCTAATTCGCAACTTTCCAATTCATGAATCACCTTGCGAATCAATATCTCGCTGATATATTCCATCACCACATTTTGTAGCGTTACACCATCATGAGTAGATTGAATTAAACAACGTCGTGATAGAGAATTCAAAGCTGATCGAATATCTTTCGGTGATAAACCCAAAACATCCTCAATTAAATCACTTTCCCACACAGGTTGACGATGAATTGCTAACCAATACATCACAGATTGTTCTGGTTTTGATAATCGTTGAAACTGTTGCGTCAATAAATCATCAATATCATCAAAAACCGTAGTTCCAGAATTTAAAAAAGCCCGAATATTGCCATTAAATAGCTTTTTAATCGTCGCTGGGACAATTTGTAAAGCCAAAGGATTACCGTGATAATGCTTCACCAAATCTTTAATATCTTCCGCAGAACCACTGATACCCTCGCAGTCAAAATCTCCGATGCTGACTCCAAACCTGCCAACTCCCAAACCCGCACAGGTAAACTTTCCCCCGCGAATCGTCGCACTTCTGGAAACTGCTCCCGACTAGTTAACAGCAAACAACTTTGATGTTGAGATTCCCCCACATTGCGAAACAACTCACCATAACCTGCATATCCCTGAAGATAGCAACCCGTAGAAGCACCACTTTGCAAAATCGACTCCCCATTATCGAGGATTAGTAAACAACGGGAGGTATTTAAATAGTGAATAAGTCGTGTGATTTTGTCCCCTAAACTTTCCGGTAAATCAACTTCTTGCTGCTGGGAAAGAAACCGCACCACATACCGCAATAATTTTTTTCTACCGTCGGAGCTTCCCGCAGACTGCGCCAAATGATGTAGTCAAATTCCCCATCTACCTCTTGGGCTAATTTTTTGCCAAAGTAGTTTTACCCACACCACCCATCGCTAAAATTGTCACCAAGCGACATTTATCGTCGTTAACCATTGTTTTAATGTGTGTAATTCTTTACTTCTTTCAGAGAAAATTGGTATATCAGGCGCAGCATTCCAATCATATTTAGAAATAGATAATGATTCATCTTTATTTTTCGCGCTTTCAACTTCATCTTCAGTCTCAACAACCTCCTCCCAATTTAGTTGTAAGACTTGGCAAAAAGCCTTGAAATATGGAGGTTTAACGGGTTTACCCTGCAAAAACGCTTCCAAGTACCAATCGATACAGTTGCAGGAACGACATTTTTACCATTTTTCACTGGCGGTATAAAATTACTTGCCTCTTCCAGCCATTCTTCTCGGTCAATGGCTAGTTCTCGTGACTCCCGCGCCTCTCTGATTTGCCTTAGCCCCTTTGGCGATGATTTTAAGCTCCGCATTATCACTGATTAATGTCGTAGTTTCAAGTACATTTACGGAACACTACAGAGTGGGGTGTAACTGATCCGGAATTGTGCTGGAGCTTGACAGTAAATTCATGGATGATGGAGATGTTAAAGGATACAGGAAGTTATTTAAGTAATGAATAAAATTGTATTAGGTTCCATGTTGATTATGACTAGTTTGTTCGCTGTAGGAAATACTGCAAGCGCAAATTCTGTTCAAAACGAAATCAACAGAACAAACCGACTAATAGGAGAATATGAGCAGTTTGAAAG
>JAAUPE010000112.1 GCA_012034595.1 Calothrix sp. CSU_2_0
TTAAGCTCCAAATTTAGTACTATCAAAATATAATCCCACCAAGTCAGCAGTAAAAATTACGGCAGCAAATTTTCTTAAATTCAGTAATATTCGCAAAAACACCGCATTTTATCAAGAAAATTGCACTACTTAAGTATTCTTTTTATTCAGTATTCAATCGTTGCATGGCAACTGGAATTACGACTCCATCGTAGATACTAAATGTTTACTTTTATAACAATATTTTCGGATTGCGGAGAAAAATTCTTTTTTCGTGGGATAATTATGTTATTGTTTTTAATCTAATATTTATCGTTAATATAATGGGGTATTTGTGATTTTTTTAAGACAGATAACACTCCCATTATAAAAATGTCAATTCTATTCAGTTAATAGATTATATTTTATCAGTAAAACAACCATCTTTTTTTGAGATTGAGCCAGTTTAAAAATTGTCCTTAGCTTGGAGTGTTGATGCGATCGCGGAGCTTACCGGAAGTATCGCACCATCAAGGGAAATTTTATATTTTGTTGTTTAAATAATTTCTGTTTTCTCGATATCATGTGTTGGGTTCCACTTCGTTCCACCCAACCTTGTATTGCGATAAGCAGAGCTTAATGCCAAAGGCATATTGCACTGTCAACATCACCGTAAATAATATTGCCCCAGTTATCACTGTAATTACAGGCGACACCACCACAAACGAAGGCGCGATCGCAAAAGTTAAAACATCCTCTAAATGGGAAAGCAATGCCCAATTGTTGTTATCTGGAATACCAAAAGCTTATTTTTTGCTAAATACTATGTAGCGATCGCAGCAAATATGTGAAAATTGAGCGGGAATAATCAACCAATGGAGAAACCTTCCTTATGGGACTTTTTGACCAAATTCTGGGTGCAGTTGTAAATCCCAATCAACAGGGTAGTTTAGATCAACTCGGTGGTATCATCAATGCCGTCCAGCAATTGAGCGGTAATACTGGTGCTGATTCTTCGGCAATGCAGTCTGTGATGTCAATTGTCGGTGGACAGGTGCGATCGGCTTTACAGCAGAAGCAGGCAAATGAAGGACCAGATGCAGTACAAGCATTGGTTAGTCAATTTGCAGGTAATTCTTCCAACCCTCTTGCTGTCGCATCCCTATTTTCCCCCGGAATGCAACAACAAGTGACGGAAATCGCATCGGAACGTACCGGAATTGATGCTGGTATTATTCAACAAATGCTACCAACAGTTGTGCCAATGGTACTGAATTTCTTGAGTTCTGGTGCAAATACTCAAGGTGCTGGGAATCCGGTTCTCAGTTCATTTCTAGACGCTGATGGTGATGGTGATACTGATATTGCTGATGCGATAAAAATGGCAAGTAAGTATATGGGTATTTAACACGTAAAATTACGAATATTGTAGGGTAAACAACCGTTTGCCCTAATTCATATTTCTGCTATATAAATCCTAGACATGTCTAGACATTTACTTCTTACTTCTCAGGGGACATGGGAGCGGGTAAGCTTTCACGCTGTCTTCCAAACGCGATAAGTTAATAGCTCTTTTTCTAAAGCTTGCGATCGCCCAACTCAAAACGGTGACGACTGCGGGTTTTTTCTTCTGCTGTTAATGACAAATTCAAAATTGCTGTTATTTGTACGGAAAGTTTGGGAATTATATAAACATAGCAACTTATTAATTTTACCTACGTATTATTTACGTGTTCTCAGTATTTTTTCGGTACAGAGAGGTTTGACTATGGTTATCAAAAAAGTAGTAACTACACGAGTGGTTTTTAAGCGTATTCGAGCAGTATTTATTCTTGCCAGTTTATCATTTATGGGCTTTAAAGCTTGCAATTCTTTTGATGAATCGCAAGCAATGCTAGTTTTGCGAAATCAATCGGAAAGTACAATTAATTTTATGCAAGTTCAAGTCAATGATAAAACATTTGAAACGCAAAATATCCTTCCAGGTCAAGAACAAACATGGAGATTTAAACCTAGTAATAAAAATTCAATTACAGTGAATGGCAAACTTACCGCAGGTGTTCCCATTCAAGCTTCTTCGTTAGGAAGTATGGCGACTCCAAGTAATAAAGAACATCATTTAACAATTCAAGATAATGGTCGAATTTCTTACAGTAGTCCAAAATAAGCTTGCGGTTATAAAAAGTAAATTAACCTGATGGTGCGTTAGTATGTAACATCAAATAAATTATTCCAAAGATACTTCACGCGATCGCTTAAGTTTTCTGTATTTTCCAGTTTATTTATAGTTGATTTTTATACTTAATTTTTAACCAGAGAATTATTAAGTTGAACAATAGAGTCATGCTGTTCGCGAGGATAATTGGTAAAGCGTTCAAACAAATTCCATAAACTAGCCACAATAAAATACCTAAATTGAAAGTAATAAGCATGGCAAAGGAAACATCTTTTGCTGATTTGCTTTGCCATGTTTTTAACATTTGTGGCACAAATGAAAATGTGGTCAAAGTCGCAGCTATTAGACCTAAAATTGTGATCGAATCCATTGTGGGAGTTTTGTCATAGGGATAGCAAGCCTTATTATTTTCTACATAGTCGCATGCACTCAATTATACTCATACTAAGCAGTGCTGTTGTAGTCATTTGCCACACAACAAAAATCTGAAATGTGAATCCAGAATTTAAAATCCAGAATTTAAAATCCAGAATTTAAAATCCAGAATTTAAAATCCAGAATTTAAAATCCAGAATTTAAAATCCAGAATTTAAAATCTAAAAATTCACATCCAAGATTTAAAATTTCAGCACATGACATTGACCGTGATTTCGCAACAGATGGTCACATAAAACTAAAGCCACCATCGCTTCCACCATTGGTACAGCACGGGGCAAAACACAGGGATCGTGTCTGCCTTTACCAGCTAAAACCGTCTCTTCTCCCTCATTGGTAACGGTTTTTTGCTCCTTCCGAATTGTTGCAGTTGGTTTAAAAGCAACTCGAATAATAATATTTTCCCCATTAGAAATTCCACCTTGAACCCCACCAGAGCGATTAGTTATGGTGCGAATTTCCCCTCTTTCATCAGTATAAAATTCGTCGTTATGTTCAAAACCCGTTAGCAAAGTGCCATCAAAACCAGAACCAATTTCAAACCCTTTACTTGCAGGAAGGGACATCACAGCTTTAGCAATATCTGCCTCTAACTTATCAAAAACAGGTTCACCCAAACCCTTCGGAACCTGACGTGCGACGCATTCAACAACACCACCAATAGAATTACCTTGTCTGCCAGTTTGCTCGATTAACTCAATCATTTTATCCGCAGTTGCACCATCGGGACAGCGAACAATATTGCTTTCCACATCTGCTAAACTGACTGTATCGACATCAACAATCCCTTCCAAATCCTTGATCCGCTTCACATAAGCAATAACTTCCACACCTGCCACTTGCCTAAGAATTTTTTTTGCGATCGCACCTGCTGCAACCCTACCAATTGTCTCACGGGCGCTGGATCTGCCACCACCTTGCCAGTTACGAAACCCGTATTTAGCATCATAGGTTGCATCTGCGTGGGAAGGACGATATTTCACCGACATCTCGTCATAATCTTGCGATCGCGTGTCTTTGTTGCGTACCAAAATAGATATAGGTGTACCCAAGGTTTTCCCTTCAAACACACCAGAGAGAATTTCGCACTTATCTTCTTCTTTACGGGGTGTGGTAATTTTACTTTGTCCCGGTCGTCTGCGGTCAAGTTCAAACTGGATTTCCTCACTGGTAATTTCCAGTCTGGGAGGACAACCATCAATCACAACTCCCACACCACCACCGTGAGACTCACCAAATGTCGTAATCCGAAACAAATGCCCAAATGTATTGCCCATGATAATCCAAGTGATGCGCTAATTAGGAGTGGCGTGACCCTACCCTTAACTTTTACATATTACCGCGATCGCTCGTATTATTGAATGCCAGATTTTTTGCGTTTGGGCGAAGTAAACTAAAAATATCCGCATCAACTAGATTTTGTCGCAAATGCGATCGCACTGTTTAGTATTGTTTACAGCAACTATGTTCGTCTGTGGTAATAAGGGTAATTTAATTATCGTGGAGTACCAGAAATTACCCAATAACTTAAGCTAAATCAAACAACAAAATCTCTCCTCCCACATTTGTAGTCATTTCCAGATGTTCTTCACCATTAATTTGAACTCCATCACCTGCACGCAATTCTTCACCATTTAAAGTTACTATCCCCTTCGCAACTTGGAACCATGCATAACGGTCTGATTTGACTTGATAATTAACAACATCATCCACATTCAAAATTGATGTATACAAATCCACATCTTGATAGATTTTAACAGCACCATCACGTCCATCCTTAGCAGCAATTAAACGCAATTTTCCACTACGTTCTTCAATCGAAAATGCCTTTTGTTCATATCTCGGTTGAAGGTTTTTTTCACCAGGCAAAATCCAGATTTGTAATAAGTGAACTGACTCAGTTTGAGAATGATTAAACTCGCTATGCATAATCCCAGTTCCAGCACTCATAATTTGCGCTTCACCAGGACGAATTACCGAACCTGTACCTAAACTATCTTTGTGTTCCAATGCACCATCAATAACATAGGTCAAAATTTCCATGTCCTTGTGACCGTGGGTTGCAAAACCTGCTCCTGGTGCAACCTGGTCATCATTGATAACTCGTAAAGAGCGAAAACCCATCCGTTCTGGGTCGTAAAAATTACCAAAAGAAAATGTGTGACGACTATCTAACCAGCCGATTTTTGTAGTTCCACGGTGATTGCGATCGTGAATGATATGGGTGACATTATTTTGAGACATAATCAACTCCCTTTTGATTTTTTATTTATACACACCTTCTTAACCAATTAGTTACGGTAAAAATAATTTTTCATTTTCTCCGATTTTCTTCTTGGATAATTCAATCCTAAAACATATTTACAAAAAGAAAAAGTACGCACTTAAAAGTGCAGTACTTACCAAAAGGATACTATTAATTCAAAATTAGAAATGGAATAACTTGCTTTTATTGCCTCAATTGTAGAAGTGAAATTATTTCATCCTGAAAAATCACACAATTGATAAATAAAATATTCCAAATATTTTATTTTCTGAAAATCCCTTAAACAGCAATTTCACTGATATTTTTAGCTGCTGATGTCCCATTTGTCCCATTACTAGAAGCTTGTAAATGTGCCTCTAGAAACCACAAACGCTTATCGATAGTACGGGAAACTTCAGTATACAAATCAGAGGTATCCGCATCTTCTAAATCCGCAGTTTGTGCGATCGCATTTCGTACATGTTTGCCGTATGGTGCAAGTCTATCTGCTAAGGCTGTAATATGTTCCATGCTTGCTAAAATGTCGGTGGGGTACTCTGGTAAAATTGAGTTAGCTGCTGCCATACGCACAGTTCCCATTGCATAACCACCTAAAGCAGTGATACGTTCTGCAAATAAGTCAATAAATTCTTCAAGTTCCCCAGCAATTTCGTCAAATAGTTGGTGCAATTGATAAAAGTCACTTCCTTTAACGTTCCAATGTGCTTGTTTTGCTTGGGATTTTAAGTCTGATGTCGCTGCTAATGTTTGGTTCAATAGCGCGACAATTTGAGTTCTTTTTTCTGCGGGAATGTCGATGCGTGTAGGGTGAAGTCGTGATGCTAACTTATTATTACTCATGGTTTTTCTCGTTGGAAACAACGTCATAACTCTACAAATTTTTCGATGTATTTTAAAACTCCCCAGCGACAGATTGGTTAATTCGTTAAATGATTTATAATTCCACTTGCCAGAAAATAAACCGATGTCGAGTGGAATAGGTTTAAATATTTAAATTCTTCTTAATCAATTCAAAACTTTACCTTAATTGACTATATTTATCAAAAGTAGAATTTTTATACTAAACTAGATTCAATAAAATATATAATTTGTAACTGGAAATTTATTATTTTAAGATAATACAAATCAGGAGAAACTGTTGTTTATTCTGGTAATATTCGGAATATATTTAGGATATTTTAGGAGAAAAAACGGTGTCATCGCAACATGAAGAAAAACAGGAATTGGAACAACATCATTATCGAGAACTCAACCCAACACAACAAAAACAAAGACTTCAAGAATTAGCACTTGTATTTTTAAAATTAGGTGCGATCGCATTTGGTGGACCAGCTGCCCATATTGCGATGATGGATGATGAAATAGTTAAACGTCGGCAATGGTTGAGTCGAGAGAAACTGTTAGATTTATTGGGAATAACTAATCTAATTCCTGGTCCTAATTCTACTGAGTTAGCGATTCATATTGGTTATGAAAGGGCTGGTTGGAGAGGTTTAATTGTAGCTGGAAGCTGTTTTATTTTACCTGCAATGTCTATTGTCTGTTTGCTTGCAGCTATATATACAAAATATCAAAAGCTACCACAATTAGAGTGGTTACTGTATGGAATTAAACCTGTAATTATTGCCATTATTATTCAAGCTTTATGGAAATTAGGCAAAAAAGCTGCAAAAGATATCCCCACTATTATTACTGGAATTGCAGTCATAATTAGTTATTTTTTGGGATTAATGAAATTTTATTGTTATTAATAGCAGGTTTGGGGGTAATGCTATTTAGAAATATCTGGCAGAAACGCAATGGCATTACAGGAGCATTTTTATTACCGATAACAGGAATTTTTGCCCAGATTGGGACTGCCCCGAATGCGATAATTTCACTAAATTGGTTCAATGTATTTTTATTTTTTCTGAAAATTGGTTCGGTTCTCTACGGTAGCGGTTACGTCTTATTAGCATTCCTCCAACGGGATTTAGTCGAAAGAAATCAATGGCTCACTTCCCAGCAACTTTTAGATGCGATCGCAATTGGACAATTCACTCCTGGTCCAGTTTTTACAACTGCTACTTTCATTGGCTATTTATTAGCAGGAAATGCAGGTGCAATAGCTGCAACAATTGGTATTTTTCTACCTGCTTTTGTTCTCGTTGCCTTAATTAATCCTTGGGTTTCCAAGTTACGTCAATCTAGTTGGGTGAGTGCAGCATTAGATGGTGTTAATGCTGCATCTCTAGGATTAATGGCAGCTGTGACTTATACATTGGGACGTAGTGCATTGATAGATTTAGTAACTGTGATTTTGGCTGGTGTGAGTGCGATCGCAATTTTTAAATTTAATATTAATTCAGCTTGGTTGGTTATTCCTGGGGGAATAATCGGGTTAATATTCTATCATTTATAATCTTCTTTAAATGAGAATTTAGTTTTCCGTTGCAATAATATGTAAATCAATCTTTTGATATCGAATTAACTCCATTAATCTTTGTGTAAAAGAACCTTTAAAAAATCTTCTCCATTTCGGTTGCTGACTTTCACCAATAACAATTTGAGTCACATGTAAATCAGTTGCAGCATTAGCAATTTCTTGAGCAACATTATGACTAGACACCTTTAAAAATTCACCTCCAAATTCTTGACATAGCTTTGAACAAGTTTCAATATGTAAGCTTTCTTCCCTTGTCAGAAAAGTTTCTGGAATTGCCACAAAAATCGCATATAGTCGTGCATTCATATAGTTAGCAATTCTAGCTCCCCGACGTAATAGTTGTACCGAATTGGGATAGGTTGAGATACAAACCAAAACCCGTTCGTGAATGCTACAACTTTGCCCTGAAGATGGGGAAGAGTTTGCCTCATCTTCGACTGTATCGGCAACTTCCCGCAGTGCCAATTCCCGTAAAGCAATGAGATTGCGTCGTTGGAAAAAGTTCTCTAAAGATTGCTGAATTTTATCTGGAGCATAAATTTTACCTTCCCGCAAACGTTCTTCTAAAGTTTCCGGAGTCACATCAATTACAACTACTTGGTCAGCGACATCAAGCAAGCGATCGGGAATACGTTCGCGGACAATAATACCTGTTATTCTTGCAACTAAATCATTTAAACTTTCTAAATGCTGAATATTAACTGTCGAATAAACATCAATTCCCGCAGCTAAAATTATCTCAACATCTTGGTAGCGTTTTTCTCTTTGCGAACCGGGGACATTAGTATGGGCAAGTTCATCGACTAAAACTAATTGTGGAGAACGGGCAATTATGGAATCCGTATCCATTTCCTCTAAAACCACATTCTGAACTACAATATTTTTTTTAGAAACTACTTCCAATCCCCTAGCTTTTTCGGCAGTTTCCTTACGTCCGTGGGTTTCCAAAACACCAATAACTACATCTATTCCCTCATTTTTAAGTCGATGAGCTTCTTCCAACATTTTATAAGTTTTACCGACACCAGGAGCCATCCCAATAAAAATCTTATGTTTCCCACGACGGGCAGAACGAATATATGATGCATCTGGAGAAGGATTTGACGGGTAGGGCATAATCACAAAATAGTAATGTAGAGACGCGATATATCGCGTCTCTCTTTATATATTTGGGTTTGAGTTTTACCGTGAAAAGTCAGCTAATCTCATTAGACTATGTTATTGAGATGTATTCGTTGAAGCTGTACGAGCAAGCTTAATTTCTATAGCTAATGTTTCTGTGTCAAGCTAGCCTTTTGTAGGTTTGAATTACGATTGTCCAAATCAGCTAAAACTTCATTATCAATAATACTAAGAAAATACCCGAATGCTATTGCACTTCATCTTAATCCCCAACCTAAAATCGTCTAAACTCAAACTATCCCCTATCTGCAAACACTAAATGTCTCGCTGGTTCAATATTGCTGGTCCCTGTAGAGCAGACAAACATTACATGCTTTCACCTACAAGTAGGCTACCCGACTTGGAAATGGTTATCGAGCAAGAAAGTTATTTTGTCGTTCACGCACCTCGTCAAACAGGTAAAACTACCGCAATGCTATCGCTAGCAAAACAACTTACCGCAACTGGACGTTATGCAGCAGTGATGGTATCAGTGGAAGTGGGAAGTGCCTTTAACCATGACCCAGGTGCAGCAGAACTGGCAATTTTGGGGACTTGGCGCAATACAATTGAGGATAATCTACCCCTTGAGCTACGGCATCCAGCTTGGATTTATAATGCTCCTGGACAAAGAATTAGCGAAAGTTTAAGAGCTTGGTCACAAGCAATCGAGCGTCCGTTGGTGCTATTTATTGATGAAATCGACTCTTTACAAGATGAAACCTTGATTTCGGTGTTGCGACAATTACGTGATGGCTATCGCAGTCGTCCAGAAAATTTTCCTTCATCGGTGGGATTGATTGGTTTACGAGATGTACGCGATTATAAGGTTGCATCTGGTGGTAGTAAGAGATTAAATACAGCTAGTCCTTTTAATATCAAGGTTAGTTCCATCACCCTGAGAAATTTTAACGCCTCAGAAGTGGCAGAATTATACCAGCAACATACGGAATATACTGGACAAATTTTTACCCCAGAAGCTACAGCAACAGCATTTGATTTAACCCAAGGACAACCTTGGTTGGTAAATGCTCTTGCTAAAGAAGTTGTGGAAAAAATGGTTAAGGATAGAAATATTGCGATTACTAAAGAGCATATTTTACAGGCAAAGGAAATATTAATCGCCCGTCAAGATACCCACCTAGATAGTTTAGCCGAACGCTTACGGGAAGCAAGAGTAAAAGCAATTATCGAACCGATGTTAGCGGGTTTGGAATTGGGGGATATACCCAACGACGATATTCAATTCGTGATTGACTTGGGTTTGTGTAAAATGCATCCCCAGGGTGGATTAACAATTGCCAATCCCATTTATCGTGAGGTTTTACCAAGGGTATTAACTGTGACACCAATGGCTTCCCTACCAACCATTGCACCAACTTGGTTAACCCCAGAAGGTGAGTTAAACACAGATGCCTTACTGTCCGCATTTATCAAGTTTTGGCGACAGCATGGAGAACCATTATTAGGTAGTACGGGCTACCACGAAATCGCACCCCACTTAGTATTAATGGCTTTTTTACATCGCGTCGTTAATGGTGGTGGAACTTTAGAGCGTGAATATGCAATTGGAAGCGATCGCATGGATTTATGTTTACGCTACAAAGGTGTTACGTTAGGAATTGAGTTAAAAGTATGGCGTGATAAGAAACGCGATCCTCAAGGGGAAGGGATTGAACAATTAGAATCCTATTTAGCCCGTTTGGGATTGGACTTTGGTTGGTTACTTGTGTTCGATCGACGTAAAAATGCATTACCAATCGAAGAACGTTTGTCAACGGAAATTATCATGACACCAAATCAACGTTCTATTACCGTTATCCGTGCGTGAATAAGCATTTAAAATGATTAAACCCCCACCTACGAAAGTTGAGACGGGGGTTTTACAGCAATTCGATAATTATCTATCCAAAGCGAGATTTAATTTGAGGACATTAACCCCAGGTTCACCAAAAACCCCCAAAAATCTGTCATCAACACTTCTTTGCACCAAAACTTTAATCTGGTTTGAGTCAATATTCCGAGATTTAGCAACACGTTGAATTTGAGCTTCGGCAGCAGCAATACTAATATTAGGGTCTAAACCAGAACCAGAAGTATAAACCAAATCAGCAATCGGTTGTACACCAACTTGCTTTAAACCTGTAATTTCTTTTTGAATGCGATCGCGCAAATCTGTATTACTAGGTGCAAGGTTGCTAGCACCAGAGGTTCCCGTAGTCGCAATTTCTTTTTTCGTACTATAGTCAACAGCACTAGGACGACTCCAAAAATAATTTTCTTTTTTAAAAGGTTGACCAATCAAAGCTGAACCAACTACCGTATTATTTCTTGTAATTAAACTACCATTCGCTTGATATGGAAGTAAAATTTGTCCAGAAAAAATCATAAAAAACGGATAAATGACTGCTGTTAACAACCATAAAACCAAAGTCGAACGAATCGCCTTACTAATTTGACGTACCTGACTCATCTTTGTAACTCCATTTTTGAAAAATAAATTTACTGAATAAAGGTAAAAATCAGAAATCAGAAAAGATGAAAAATATTTTTACATTAGATAAATTTACTTCTGATTTCTCATACTTAACGTAAATTCACACAGAAAATCTCTTTGCGAACCTCTGCGATTTTCTTCGCGAAACTCTGCGTTTAAAAATATTAATTCAAAAACATTAAAACCTCTCCGGTTGAAAAATCACAACAAATAAATAAATGCACAAAGCAACAACTACAAGTCCCAAAATCCCAACAGTATAAGCTTGCCAACGCTGCATTTCCCCCGGTGCTGCTGCTTGTACTGCTGGAGCTAAAAGTACATTAAAGCTAATTAAGAGAAATAAACTTAGAGGAATTCTATTATTTCTTCTCCCAATTAAAGTAAATATTTCTGGTAAATCTGTCACTAAATCTTTGATAATTTTCATTTCTAAATTTCCCTTTCCAAATCAAATTATGCTAACCCAACCGCAGCAATCAAAACATCAATAACTTTGATAGCAATAAAAGGAGCAACCACCCCACCCAAACCATAAATAAAGATATTTCGCTGTAATAATTGGTCAGCACTTAAGGGTCTAAATTTCACCCCAGTTAATGCCAGAGGAATTAAAGCCGGAATAATTAAAGCATTATAAATTAACGCCGATAAAACCGCAGATTGAGTACTTGCCAAACCCATAATATTCAAAGCGCTAACACCAATCCCAGGGAAAATAGCAGGGATAATTGCAAAGTACTTAGCAACATCATTAGCTATAGAAAAAGTAGTTAAAGCACCACGGGTAATTAAAAGCTGTTTGCCAATAGTGACGATATCAATTAACTTTGTGGGGTCAGAATCCAAATCCACCATATTTGCAGCTTCCTTCGCTGCTTGCGTACCAGAATTCATCGCTACACCCACATTTGCCTGTGCAAGTGCAGGTGCATCGTTTGTACCATCTCCAGTCATCGCAACTAATTTACCCTGTGCTTGTTCGCTGCGAATCACCTCGATTTTGTCTTCCGGGGTTGCTTCGGCAATAAAATCATCAACTCCTGCTTCTTGGGCAATTACCGATGCTGTAATCCGGTTATCCCCCGTTAACATCACAGTTTTAATCCCCATTCGTCGCATTTGATCGAAGCGTTCCGAAATCCCCGGTTTGATGATGTCCTTGAGATAAATCACACCATAGATGTCATTATTTTGACACAGTGCCAAAGGAGTTCCACCCAACCGGGAAACCCTCTCAAAAGCGGCATCGAGTTCCGAGGTTAACTTACCATTCGCGATCGCACGAAACCCTTAATTGCATCTACTGCACCTTTCCGCACTTCCACCCCATCAGCTAAATCAGTACCACTCATCCGGGTTTTCGCAGAAAATTCCAGACCTTCCGCTTCCTGGGAATCAAAATCGATTCTCGCACCCAATTTCTCCGCTAACTTCACAATCGAACGTCCTTCAGGAGTATCATCAAATACACTCGACACAAGAGCAACCTGTGCCACATCAATAGGTGAATGACCATTTACAGGAATAAATTCCTCAGCCATCCGATTCCCCAGGGTAATCGTCCCGGTTTTATCCAACACCAGTGTATTGATATCACCGCAAGCTTCAACCGCTCGACCAGAAGTCGCAATCACATTAAACTGAGCAACCCTATCCATCCCCGCAATCCCGATCGCACTCAATAAACCACCAATCGTAGTCGGGATTAATGCCACCAGTAGAGCAATTAATACAGCAACACTTACAGGTGATTTTACATAAACTGATACCGTTGGTAAAGTTGCAATCACCACCAAAAAACCTGAGTAAGTACTGCTAATAACACAGTTAAAGCAATTTCATTCGGGGTTTTGCTGCGGGAAGCACCTTCAACCAAGGAAATCATCCTATCAATAAAACCCTGTCCAGGGTCTGCGGTGACACGAATAATCAACTCATCGGAAGTAATCCGAGTACCTCCAGTCACAGAACTAGCAATATCCGTCCCCGGTTGTTTGAGGACGGGTGCAGATTCTCCGGTAATGGCAGATTCATCGACGGAAGCCACACCAGCAATAACTTCCCCATCAGCAGGAATGATATCACCTGAGATAACCTTAATGCGATCGCTCCGACGTAATGCGGTGGAACTAACTTCCTGGATAGTGTCATCGGGGAGAAGTTTTCGGGCTTTGGAATCAGATTTTGTGGCTCTGAGGGAGTCTGCTTGAGCTTTACCTCGTCCCTCTGCGACAGCTTCGGCAAAGTTGGCAAAAATAAGGGTAAAGAAGAGAATTAGGGTAATTAAACCGTTAAATAATCGCGGGTTTTCTCCTGGGGGTGTACCAAATAAGTTTGGTTCAATTGTTACCAGTGCAGTGACAATTGTACCGACCCACACCAAGAACATAACTGGATTTTTGAGCATATTTCGGGGGTGCAATTTCACAAACGCTTGTTGAAACGCTCTGGAGTAGATTCCAGAGGTGTTTGTTTTCGGTGTATGTCTGCGTTCTTGACGGGTTTTTGTATTCATCTGCGTAATTTATTGGGTATTGAAAGTTGAAAATCGGGAATTTTTTTATATACAAATTCATTGAATATAGAGAGACGTGATGTATCACGTCTCTACATTCCCTTGGCAATCAAAAATGCTTCTGCAATCGGTCCCAAAACCAAAACTGGGAAGAATGTTAATGCACCAAGAATTAATATCACCCCTCCTGTAACCCCGGTAAAAAGTCCTGTATCGGTTCGCAGGGTTCCTGATGTCATGGGAACAGCTTGTTTGCGGGACATCCCATCAGCTAGTAATAGCAAAGCAATGATGGGTACGTATCTTCCGAGTAAAATACTGATACTAGTGCTGAGATTCCACCACAGGGTGTTATCTCCCAACCCTTCAAAACCAGAACCATTATTAGCAGCAGCAGAGGTATATTCGTACACTACCTGGGAAACACCATGAAAACCTGGATTACTAATACCTCCCAATGTGTCAGGGAAAGCAAAGACAATTGCCCAGGGAATCAAGACAGCAAAGGGGTGAACTAGCAAAACTACACTACCCAGAACAATCTCTTGCTTTTCGATTTTTCGTCCTAGAAATTCGGGGGTTCTTCCGACCATTAAACCAGTTAGGAATACTGCCAAAATTAGGTAAATAAATAGGTATGCTGTACCCGTTCCCTGCCCTCCCCAAATGATTTGTAAAAACATATTTGAAAGAGTAGAAAATCCACCAGGAGGCATTAAGGAGTCGTGCATTCCGTTAACAGCACCGCACATTGTTGCTGTGGTTGTCACTGCCCATAATGCAGTTTGTGCCCAACCGAAACGAACTTCTTTTCCTTCTAAGTTAGGTTGCTGTCCTCCTAATATTGAATTAATGATTGGATTGCCGTTAAATTCACCTATTGCTGTAATTGTGATGAGGAAAACAAAGATAATAAAAACCAGCCAAAATACTAACCATGCTTGTTTGATGTTGTTAGCAAAAATTCCGTAGGTGTAAATCAAAGCTGATGGAATAGCAACCATTACCCAAATTGCTAGCAAATTCGAGAAACCATTGGGATTTTCATAGGGATGTGCTGAGTTAATTCCAAAAGAACCACCACCATTTTCACCCAATTGTTTGATAATCTCGAAATGGGCAACAGGACCACGGGCAATTGTTTGGGTTGCACCTTCTAAAGTTGTGACTTGGACTGGTGCTGCTAGGGTTTCAGGGACACCTGCAAATATTAATAAAAATGCACCAATTAGGGAGATTGGTAATAGGATGCGGGTAATTGATTTGGTCAAGTCAATATAAAAGTTTCCTAAAGTTCTGCCAGTTAAACCACGAATAAAAGCAATTCCTACTGCTAATCCTGTTGCTGCTGAGGTAAACATGAGAAAACCTAAAGCAAACATTTGACTGGCATAACTAAACGTCGTTTCACCCGAATAATGTTGTTGATTCGTATTAGTTACAAACGAAATTGTAGTATGTAATGCTAAATCCCAAGATGGTGCTGTCAGTCCAGTGGGGTTGAGGGGTAATATCCCTTGAGTCATGAGAATTAGGAATACAAAAATTCCCATTACGATATTACTGTAGAGTACTGCGATCGCATATTGTTTTCCTGTCATTTCATGTTGAGAATTTACACCAATTAAGGCATAAATTACCTTTTCAATGGGAGAAATTATTGGGTCAATAAATGTTCGATTACCCATATATACATTTGCCATATATTTCCCTAAAAAGGGAGTAGAAGCAATGACCAAAAGTAATGTCAAAGCTATTTGGATAAATCCTTGTAGCATGAATTAATAAATCTCCCAGTAAGATTTTTAGTAATAAAGTTTAATTAGTTTGATTTATGCTAGTCCCAATCATAAAACTATTTTCTTTATTCCTTGGCGTTCTCTGCGACTTGGCGGTTCAATAATCCTTATCATTAATTACTTGAATGAAAACAACAAGTAATAGAAGGATATAAAAATGTGTTTAGTGTTTAGAGAGTGTTTAGAAAATCATATATATCTTGAATAAACGTAAATTTTATCGAATTGAGAAAATACCCAAGCAATTCAGCATCCCCAATACAAATAAAAATTAGATGATATAAATACAGACTAAACACAACACTGATTAAATAAACTTTGATAAAATATAACCAAAAATAATCAATCTAAAATTATTTCGGAATATTAGGACATTAGAGTGAATGGCATATGGAAAGGCTAAATCATTATTGAATAACTTCCGTTTAAGCAAAACATTAATTATCACTAGCATCTTTATAACTCTGGGAATTCTTGAGTATTCCACCCCAAATAATTATGTTTTTGGTTATCTTTATAGTGGTGCTATATTAATTGTTAGTTCTTGGTTTGGAGAGGTTGTAACTTTACAAGCAACCCTGCTAGCAATAACTCTGACCATGCTAAATATCTGGATACCTGGACGAGAAGTAATTCAAGTTTCCACAGTCGCAAATCGTGCGATCGCTTCAATGGCTTTGATAGTAACAGGATTTTTAAGCCAAAGATTACGTAAATCCCAAGAAGCAATTAACAATACAAAAGCTAAATTAGAAGCACAGGAAAAATTAGCACAACTACGAGAGGATTTTGCATCTACCCTTACCCACGACTTGAAAACCCCGCTTCTGGGAGCAATTGAAACCATTAAAGGTTTTCAACAGCAAGAATTTGGTATGGTTACTAGTACTCAGCAGCAAGTTTTAGCGACAATGATACGTAGTCACGAAAATTCGCTGAAATTTGTCGAAACTTTATTAGATGTTTACCGTAATGATGCGGAAGGGATAAGGTTAAATAGCACACCTGTAAATTTAGTTGATTTAGCAGAAAATGTAGCTGCTAGTTTGGTTACTTTGGCTGCCAAACGCCGGATTCACATATCTTTTAATTATGGAGAATCGGATTTTCGCCGTTCTTTGTGGGTATTAGGTGATACATTTCAACTTCAAAGAGTATTTACTAATTTGCTAGTTAACGCGATTAACCATTCTCGAAAAGGCGATCGCATTGAAGTTGTGTTTGAATCCCAATCATCATACCAGTTGGTGAAAATTCTCGATACAGGTGCGGGTATTTTACCAGAACATTTTCCCTATTTATTTGAAAGATTTTATCAGGGATATAGCGACAGACAAGCCAAAGGTTCGGGTTTGGGACTTTATCTATCTCGGCAAATTATCGCGGCTCATGGGGGTATAATTTGGGCAGAGAATAGAATCGACGTGGAGACAGGGGCAATGTTTGCTTTTAAGCTCCCTGTTTATCTGTTTCAACAAACACGGTAAATATTAAGCTGCTTTACTAGTTAACAAATGGCATCTACTGGACTAAAAATCCTCTTGGTTGAGGATGATGAACTGTTCTTATTGGGGTTGCATGTCAGGTTGCAACAGGAACCAGGATTGGAAATTATCGCAGAAGCTGAAGATGGGGAAACTGCTATCGAATTAGTTTCCCAATATCCTATTGATATCGTGCTGTTGGATGTGGGATTACCAGGAATCGGAGGTATCGAAGCTTGTCGTCAAATTAAACAGCAACATCCCAAGTTGCCTGTATTGGTTTTGACTTCCCATTCCCAGCAAGTACTAATTTCCCGCTTGATTGAAGCTGGTGCCCAAGGCTATTGTTTGAAAGGAATACCCGCAGAAAAATTGGTATTAGCATTGCGTTCCGTAGCAGCTGGTGCATCCTGGTGGGATGAAACTGCAACCAAAGAAATTCGCTCTAAATTCAAATTAAACTCCACAGGTTTAAATTTAGAAGAAATATCAAATACTTCAAATATCGTAAATCCACTGACACAGCGAGAGCAGGAAATCCTTTTATTACTGTCAGAAGGTCAAACAAATCAAGAAATAGCAAATGTACTTTATATTGCATCTGGTACAGTTAGAGTCCACGTTCATGCAATTTTACATAAATTAGAGGCACGCGATCGCATTCAAGCTGTAACCATTGCCATGCAAAAAGGTTTAATTTCTGGTGACATGTCTGTCAACTAAATGTCCTCAGTATCAGCATCCGCAAGTTCAATAGCTAAAGCGATTTGATAGATGTGACGACGGTTAATTTTAGTTAGATTTGCTAACTGACGACTAGCTTGCGATCGCGATACTTTTTGACTCATAATTTTTTTGAGTTCTACAACAATTTCCTCGTCGGAAAGTTGAGGTTTATTTGCTTCTAATCCTGCAACAACTAAAGTAAATTCCCCTTGGGGTTCTTTTTCTTGATAATATTTACAAGCATCACCAATTGTACCTCGCCAAAATTGCTCGTAAAACTTTGTTAATTCCCTTGCCAAAACAATTTTGCGTTCCATTCCCAACAGTTCTGCAAAGTCTTGTAAAGTTGCTCGCAAACGGTGCGGCGATTCATAGAAAATTAAAGTACGGGATTCTGTCTTCAAAATTTCCAACTGTTCCCGTCTTTGATGAGTCTTTGGTGGTAAAAAACCCTCAAACACAAATTTATCTGTTGGTAAACCACTAGCAGACAAAGCTGTAATTGCAGCAGTGACACCAGGGATAGGTACAACCAAGACACCAGCATCAACACAAGCTTTAATTAACTCATATCCGGGGTCAGAAATACCAGGCATCCCCGCATCGGATACAAGTGCGATCGCATTTCCTTCAGTTAGTTTTTCTAATAATTCTGGGACGCGACTACTGCTATTATGTTCGTGGTAACTAATTTGAGGTGTTTTGACTTGGAAATGTTGTAAGAGTTTACCACTGTGACGAGTATCTTCAGATGCAATTAAATCGACATTTTGTAGTGTTTGTATAGCTCGAAAAGTCATATCTTCTAAGTTACCAATCGGTGTTCCCACAACGTAAAGTGTACCTGGTTTAATTTCCATTTTTTTGATAATTAGGGAATAAAGAATCAGTAATCAGTAATCAGGAATTAGGAATCAGTAATCAGTAATCAGTAATCAGGAATCAGAAATTAGGAATCAGTAATCAGTAATCAGGAATTAGTAATCAGGAATCAGTAATCAGGAATTAGTAATCAGAAATTAGGAATCAGAAATAAGCAATCAGAAATTAGGAATTAGAAATAAGCAATCAGCAATCAGGAATCAGTAACAATCAATAAATAGTAATACCAATTTGAAAAATAATTGCGACAGATGGTATCGCGAAAAGCTTATGCAGTAGATATTTCACAATCCAAAATCTAAAATCCAAAATGGTGTAACTAATGAACGGATTATTTATAGGTTTAACAACCTTAGATTTAATTTACCTTGCCAATTCACCACCTCAAAACAATCAAAAACTAGTAGCTTTAGATTATACCGTTGCTGCTGGTGGTCCAGCGACAAATGCAGCCGTAACATTTAATTATTTGGAAAACACAGCAACAATATTAGCTGTTGTCGGTTCCCATCCGATGACACAACTAATTCACAGTGATTTAGAAAATTGTACAATTAATCGGAATTACCAAATTAATATTATCGACTTAGAACCAACAAACCAAAATCCACCCCCAGTTTCTTCAATCATTGTCACCCAAACAACTGGTGAAAGAGCAGTCATTTCTATCAATGCTGTCAAAACCCCAGCGAGTAAGCAAACTATACCCGCAGATATTCTAGAAAATATTGATATTTTTGATATTATCCTTATCGATGGACATCAGATCGAAGTCGGTTTTTCTATTGCTCAACTTGCTAAATCAAAAAATATCCCAGTTGTTCTTGATGGTGGAAGTTGGAAACCTGGATTTGAAAAAATTCTCCCTTTTGTTGATTATGCCATTTGTTCGGCAAACTTTTGTCCTCCCAATTGCCACACCAGTAAAGACGTTTTTACTTACCTCAGCCAAATCAAAATACCATACATCGCGATACCCACGGTGGAAACCCGATTGAATATTTAATCTCTTCTCTCTCGTTTAATGCAGATGAGTTGGGAGTAAGGTCATTAATTGATGTACCAATTATTCAACCAGTTGATACATTAGGTGCTGGTGATATTTTTCATGGTGCATTCTGTCATTACATATTACACAAAAATTTTCCCGAAGCACTTTTTTCATCCGCTAAAATTGCAGGTTATTCCTGCCAATTTTTTGGAACTCGTCGCTGGATGCTCGATTCAATATAATATTAGGTAGAGGAACAGCGATATCTATCAAAATAATACGAATTTTTGAAAAAATTTAGTTTACATTGGGGCTGCAAAATGCTATTCTTGGTTCAAGGTTGTATTTTTCATAATCGGAATAGTAACTTTTTAAAAAATGACTAAGCCCCGATTATAATAAAATTAATTTCATAAAAAGATAATAACATTAAAATGCACCAAATTTTCTCTTTTAAATAAAAATTTACAAAAACGTACAAAATACTTAAAAGAACGAAATGGTAGAGTTGCGATCGCGGAATCTCAAAAAAGCATGAAAACACCACAAGAGATATTAGAAATTGCTCGTCCAATTACTTGGAAAGCAGCAGATTTGCTCCGTTCTTTCTATCTAGACACTGGAAATCAAAATTTAGATGTACAGTACAAAGACGGTAAAATTGATGACCCAGTGACAGCAGCAGATATCGCTGTCAGCAATTATTTAATTGAGCAACTGCAAGCAGAATTAGGAATAGAAGATTTTGGATATATTAGCGAAGAGACTTATCAAGGAGAACAATTAAAAAATGAATTTGTGTGGATAATTGACCCTTTAGATGGAACGCGAGATTTCATCGATAAAACCGGAGAATATGCCATACATATTGGACTAGTAAAAGAAGGTCGTCCGGTATTAGCATTAGTTGCCGTACCTGAATTAGGAAAAATATATTATGCAGCGAAAGGAGAAGGAACATTTGTAGAAACGTGTGACGGAAAAACGCAAAAGCTACAAGTTTTCACCCAAAAGAAAATTGAAGATTTAATCGTATTAGTTAGCCGTTCCCATCGCAGCGCACCTTTAGATTATATATTAAATAAATTCCCCTGTAAAAGCCATAAAAATCTCGGTAGCATTGGTTGTAAAATTGCTTCAATAGTAGAAAAGCAAGCAGATGTTTATATTTCATTATCAGGTAAATCTGCCCCTAAAGATTGGGATATTGCCGCACCAGAGTTAATATTAACTGAAGCCGGAGGATTATATACAAACTATAATAATTCGCTGCTACGATACAACACAGGAGATGCGAATCAATGGGGTGGATTATTAGCAAGTAATGGTAAATATCACGAGATATTATGCAAGGAAGCAGAAAAGTATTTAGCAGCATTTAATGTCGAGATAGGGTAAGAAAACATCAAGAAAATGTCCGAATCAATCTAGAGCATTTCCTCATCTGCAAAAGTACGAATTTATCTACGTACCCTACGGTATGGAGTAACTTCTCGCAGAATAGCGTCTATATCTGCGGTTAGTTCCTAATTGCCATTTCTCACGAGTGTGGAAATTTCCATATCAATAAATTGGGGTATTTGATTGTCTAGAAGTCTCCAAAAGCAAAGAACCCAGTCATAACGACTAGGTTCTTTAGAAGCATTGGGGTAAATCCCCGAAATTTTCGATATAGAGTGTTCAGTATAAGTTGCTTATCTTAATTACTACTACCAACCCATCGACAGCGATTTCGGAAAACGAGCAAATTTATTTTTGGCTGAATTTTTAGATTAGGTTTTGGATTGGGATATGTCTTTGATATTAAGCTAACTCCCAAGAAGACAGACTTAAGCTTGCTTTCGCGGAAGAGTCAGCTTATTATATACCCACTCTCAATCTAGCATCTGGGATGCTCTCATGGAGTTTTGGCAGAATCTAGCTGCGAACATGTCCATCTTCCAAAAAATGTTTGAATATTTTTTGATATTAACAAAATGTGATATTCTGTGCTACTTTAAAAAGTAAAATTATCATCTTTAATCTAAAAAATATGAATTATAGAAAACTGATATCAACTAGAACCTTACAAAAACTAGCTGTAGGTGTTTTTCTCTTAGGAATAATATTTCTAACAAGTACAAATAATCCTAGTTTTGCAAATCAAGCAACACCAACCAAAGTCGAAGAATTTATTAGTCGAGGTACAGAGCCATTCTGGAGTGTTGAGGTTACTAAACGTGGAATAGTATACTCAACACCTGATAATCGCAAACAAACTTTTTCTTACGTTGAGCCAATTTCAGCATCAGGACGTACCCGTGATACAGTCAGAGTCTATCAACTTCGGGGAAAAAATAATATTTTAATTATCAAAAAACAAAATACTTGTAGTGATGGGATGTCCGATCGCGAATACCCATATTCCACAACTTTGATTCTCGGTAATCAAGTTTTAGATGGTTGTGCAGAGAAAAAATAAAGCCATTTTATTGGGAAATAATCAAGTTTTTAAAAATGCCCTCTGCATTTAAAAATAAAAGCAGCACTCCTCATATTTATTCCAAAGTTCCACCTTCACTCTTAATTAAATCCAAATAATGTCCCTCAACCTGCCGTAATCGATCATGAGTACCTCGCTGCACAACCTTACCGCGATTTAAAACAATAATTTCATCACAATCACGAATTGTACTCAAACGATGCGCCACAATTAGACAAGTACAACCCCGTAACCGTAAATTTTGATCGATAATTTTCTCTGTTTCCGTATCTAACGCACTAGTCGCTTCATCCATCAACAAAACAGACGGATTATTCACCAAAGAACGGGCAATTTCTAACCTTTGTCGCTGCCCTCCACTCAAATTTGTAGCACCTTCCAATAAATCAGCATTATAACCACCAGGAAGAGAAAGAATAATTTCATGAACTGCAGCATCACGACAAGCTTGCATCAAACTACTATCAGGAATAGTCGTATCCCACAAAGTTAAATTATCGCGTACAGTTCCCGCAAACAGCATAATTTCCTGCTCAATTGCCGCAATAGAATTAGCTAAAACCTGCTTGGGAATTTCCTCAGTTGGTTTACCATCAAAATAAATTTCACCCGTCCAAGGTTGATATAATCCAGCAACAATTTTTGCCACAGTCGATTTACCCGAACCACTACCACCAACCAAAGCAACACGCTGTCCTGGTTTTAAAGCAAGGCTAAAATTTTCAATTAAAGGTGCAGCATTGCGGTTATAACCAAAAGTGATATTTCGTAGTTCTAAATATCCTCCTAGTTTGGGAAATTGAGTATGATTCCTAGCAAATTGGGTATGAGTAACTTTCCTTTCTCCATTTCTCTCAATTGGATTTTGGAGGACATCATCGAGTCGATTCAAACTTCCTTCAAGTTCTTGTAAATCACTGCCTAAACTAATTAATTGATTCACAGGTTGTAAGAACTGCTGCATTAAAGATTGAAAGGCAATTAGCATCCCAATCGAAAAAGTACCATTACTATCTATTACCCGTAAACCACCAACTGCAAGTAATAACATCGAAGTAATACCCGATAAAAATGCAGGTAATGTTCCCAAACCTTGGTTGATACTATCCATATCTTGCCGAACATTAATTGACTTTGCATAATATCCTGCCCAACGGTTGAAAAAATCCGATTCTAAACCCGATGCTTTCAATGTTTCCATACTTTGCAAACCGGATATGGCAACACCACTAACTTTCCCCTGTTCTTGCATCAAGCGCATATTGGTATCTACGCGCTGTTGGGAAACCCATTGCAATGCCATGAAATTAATGACAACAAAAACTATGCCAATTGATGTTAATACTGTGTCGTATTGCCACATGACAATGCCATAAAAAATTACCATTACGGCAGAAATTACAGTTGTTGCTAATTTCCCCGAAAGTAAACTTGCAAGATTGTCATTGAGTTGAATCCGACTGCTAATTTCTCCAGCAAATCTTTGGTCATAAAAGCTAACAGGAAGATGGAGCAGATGCCAAATAAACTTACTTGACATGCCCATAGCTAACTTGATTTTCATCCTTCGCAATAATTGCAACTGTAATCGCGTTAATAAACCACTTAAAACAGCAGTAAAAAACATTGCAAATATCAGAGGACGTAACCAATCTTCACGATTTTGAATTAATACTTGGTCTACAAAAAATTGAGAGAAAGTCGGCATTGCCAAGCCTGGTAATACCAAGAAAAAACCAGCCAAAACGCAATAAAATAGCGACCAAACACTTCCCTGTAAACGCTCCCATAAAGATAAATATAAATTGGGTTTGTGTCCACCTTTCTTAAATTCAGCACCCTTTTCAAATACTAAAACAACACCCGTAAAAGCTTCGCTAAATTCCTCTAATGTAACTTTACGTCTTCCCGTACCTGGGTCATTCAGAAATACATGCTTTTTACTAAACCCTTCAACAACCAAAAAATGATTAAAATTCCAAAAAACAATATAAGGTGCAGCAAGTTGTTTTAAACCTGCTAACTCGACCTTAAAACCTTTGGCTTGTAAACCATAACTGCGGGCAGCATTAAGAACATTCGTTGCTTTACTACCATCCCGTGAGATTCCACAAGCTTGTCGTAATTCAGCTAAAGGAACAATGCGCTGATAGTAAGCTAATATCATCCCCAAAGATGCTGCACCGCATTCAACAGCTTCCATTTGTAGCAAAGTTGGAGTACGACGAATTGGATGAAAATTTGGTTTTATTTTTAATAGTTTTTCTTGAATTTGTTGAAGCATAAATATATAATTCTTAGCTTATATATACAACATTTTAAATATATTGAGAGATGAGATATATCACACGAAATTTGCATTTCTACATCAAAAAATGCGCGATACGCAAAGCGTCAAACCTCCGACTTATCGCACCACCAACCCACCAAAAACTACTATTTCCACCAACACCATACTCATGCAGATGGATCGTGAGACGAAAATTTTTTCTGAAGCGCGATAAGCGTACCCCTCTGGGGTAGACACGTAGCGACTTCTGTAAGTAGCAAGCATTGGTGGTGTCAACTTAAGGTTTGAACTCATTTTATCGATGAGGGATTTTGGAAAAAACGAAGTATAAGTAGGGCTTGCTGAAAAAGTCGTATTTAAGGCAGACCGAGAATCAATTAACAATGCTTAAAGTGGAAACAATAAATTATTATATGAGTCACTTTGAATCATTATAATATTTTCTAATCGCCCAAACCT
>JAAUPE010000018.1 GCA_012034595.1 Calothrix sp. CSU_2_0
GATTTCCATTGCCCCATTGCCCCTTTGCCCATTGTCCCCTTGCCCATTGCCCCTTGCCCATTGCCCCTTGCCCCTACCTTTGCATATGCTGTTCCAGAATTTTTTCGGCTCTTGGCTTAAACACTAAATAGTATAAGGTTTCCAAATAGCGCAACCTAGCTTCACGGTTTTCTGGGGTGACATAATCCCAGAATCGATATATTTTCGAGATTAATAATAATTGCTTCGAGTGTAGCGTCCAGTTATATTTATTACGCACTCTTTCAATTACTTTTGTCGAAATTTCATGCCAATATTGGGGATTCGCGTCACATTCGTCAAGAAAATGCAACACTTTTTTTGCAGTTCCTTCAGGATCGGTAGGATTGAGATGGAAAACGTTTTCGCTATCATCGATAATTTCCGCAGCACCACCAAATTGGGTTGCAAAGGTAGGTAAACCAGAAATCATCGCTTCTAGGAGGGTACGTCCAAAAGCTTCAAACCTCGCATAATGGATAAAAATACCACGACAGTCAGCCACAACTCGGTACGCTTCACCCAAATCTAGACTAGAAAGCCGTATTCCCAACCAGCGAATATGATTTTGGAGTTGGTACTGTTCGATTATTTCGTGTAGTCGTTCAATTTCTGCTGCTTCTTCCGGGTGGGTTGCTTGTTCGGCAGTGAGTTTACTGGTAAGTAAAATTAGATTACAACGTTCTTGCAATTCCTTATTTTTACCAAAAAATTCCGCCAGTCCAGTTAGATTTTTGATGAAATTAATTGGTGCAACCGCAAAAATCGGACGTTTTTTGGATCTGCCAAATTCCCGACAATTTGCGAGTCTGCTTGGGTAAACAAAAGTTCGTGAATTTTTGCACGAGCTTCGCGATCGCAATCTTCTGTTTGATTATAGGGGAAGAAGAGATTTTCGTTTACTCCTGGTGGCACCATGTTGAATTTAGGATTAAATAAATCAATCCCATCAACCACATGGTATAGCTGGGGCATGGTAAAGCATTTGTATGATTCGTATTGCCCAATACTATCGGGTGTGCCGACAATTTCTTGGTAGGAAGAGCTAATAATAAAATCAGCTGCGTTCATACTGATTAAGTCAGCCGTAAATTGTGCTGAGAAATGATATTTATCTTCTAAATCCTGCCAGTAAAGATTACTAAATAAATATTTGGGTTTTTCGAGGGAATGGGCAATGTTGCAATGGGTAACTTTGAGACGACGAGCAAGGAGAAACGCAACCAAATTCCCATCGCTATAATTACCAATAATTAAATTGGGACTACCTCGAAATTCGGCAATTAGTTCCCGTTCAGCCTCCAGTGCAAAAGATTCTAGATAAGGCCAAATTTCAAACTTGGAAATCCAGTTTTGGGTAACTTGAAGGTTAACTTGATTATTTGGCTCTGGGAAGGGTACGCGCAATATCCAAGCATTTTCGCTACCCTGAAGTTTTTCTAACCGGAGATTGCAAGCAGTTCCTTCGCAATTGGGAATCAAACGGGTAAGAATTATTACCTTCGGGTGAATACCAATAGAATCAAGCCCCGCAAGCTTTACTTCTTCCCGCAGTTTACTTTCCAAGCTTCGAGCTTGTTCTAATACATACATTACCTGTCCGGCGGTTTCGGGTCTTCCTAAAACACCTTCCTGTCCTACCCAACCGTGTACAGATATTAAAACAACGCGGAATATGGCAGGAACCCTAGATACAAAAGCTTCTAAAACTGCGGGTTCGGGATTATCGATTAAACGGTCGAAAAGTTCGAGGGTTTCCCGAACTCTTTCGGCTGTATTTCCCCAACCTGGCTCAAAACCTAGCGCTTGTAATTCAAAGCGAAATTTTTCAAACGGTTCCGCAGCTGGTCTTTCGCTGACTAAATGGATAGCTTGATGTACAGAGGAAGCTAATTCAACCCCTGACTTTAAGCGATCGCTAATCATCAAGGGTACACCGCTATACTGAAGTCGGTGTAGCACCTTAAACAATTCCTCCAACCAATGAGCCGGATCGTACTCAAGTTGGTTGCAGAGGTAACGGTTCAAAAATGCTAATCCTTGACCGATATTTCTCGGATCGTCAATGTCAGGAGAACCTTGGTAGAAGGGTTTGAGGTCAATTTCCAAAATTTGCGGCTGAGAACGGTTGACCAAGCGATCGCGCACATCTAATAATGCTTGGGGTGTCATTTTCTCAAAATGGATCATATCCGCACCCAAACGCCAAACCTCCTGGCTAGCTATCCAAGGACGCAGCAAAAACCAGGTACTTTCTTCTTCGATAATAATTTCATGGGTAAAGTTAATTAAATTTCCTAATGCTGAAGAATGGAAAAAGTAAGCAGGTTTATGTGACTTTTGGCAATAGTCAGCAAATGCTTGCAAAATCTCATTCCGCAATAGATATTGCTTCCCAGAAGCTCCTAAAGAGGAGATTAACTGACGTAAAGCATTTTTTTCATCACTGTTCAAAACAGTTTGAAGCAGTTCTTGCATAAGATTATCCCGAACTCTAGTTCGACCAAAACCCGTGTTCTAAGTCTTTTCAGTCTATTTGCAATCAAAATTGAGAGTAGGCAAGCCAAAAGCAATTTAGCATAAACTAATTGTTCGCTCTCAGCTTTCCATGTTCTGCTAAATCTACAATTAAAACCTTTGTACCCAACTTTGCACTCATTGGCTCAGGTTTTATATAAGAATTATTCCAAATGCACACAACACTTACGTTAGCGTAAATTCCCCCAAAGAATTCATTTTTAACTACTTTTATGGAAATTTTTCTGTTTTTTTTAATATCTACCATTAATCATACATATCCTTAGCAAAATTATCTGCAAAGGTTGTTTTTATTTAACTTTAGAATTATTACTTAATTTTGGATACATATTTAGACATTACTCAGATCGAGTCACTATTGCCATTCTACTAGTTTGCCCGTATCAGCACAAAGTTAAATCAAAATTGGAAAAAGTTGCCTATTTTAACTTATTTGACTATTCCTATACAACTTACATAAATATTAGAGCAATTTAACTCCATTAGTATTCATAAATAAATTTATTATTTATTAATTTATTTATCCCTTAAATAATTATTTTAAATTGTAGGGGTGGGGTCTCCCCACCCTGACAAATATTATGATTGATGGATAATTCTACAATTAAAATATTTTATTTTCTGTAAATTCCTAATAATTAATATTTTTTAGATTTAAACTCATGATTTATTGAGTAATTTATTCTCCTAAAGCGTTTGATTCAAAACTCCCTCAATCAACATAAAAACTAGTCATAATATTTGAAATATATCTCAAACCTGAGAAATACATCTTGAGATAGATATTATTAGTATCAACGACATTATCTATCCAAAGGATGTAACTATAATCAAATTACTAAGCCACTATTGAAAAACAACATGATATATCAATTAAGGATTACGGGTAATAACCGTTACTGTATATGGCTAATAATATCAAAGAACAAATTAAAGCTGACCTTGATTTAGCAAAAGAAACCGGACAGCTACGAATTGAGCGGATTCGAGAAATTGTCAAAAATGCTGTATTGCAGGTAGGTTCTGAGCTTAAATTTGAGCTTCAAGAAGGCTCAAAAGATTTTCGTATACTAGTACGTGAAGCAGTTTCTACTGTGATTGAGAATCTTCAAGAGCGTGGTGGTGAAATTAAAGAAGAAGTGACAGCTTCGATTGAGGGTGCATTAGAAGCCGTAAATAGTAAGCGACACGAAAATATCGCCAAAACACAAGCAGAAGTTAAGCAATTGCAAGCAAAGCTTGATGATGAAGAAGATAAAATTCAGCAAGAAGTTGATGGCATTTTAGCAGAGATTAAAGAGACGAATACAGAAACATCTTCACATGTAAAAAATGCCATTGATTCGGCAATTAATACAATTCAAAATAGTGAAGAAGCAGGACTTTTGAAGAAGCGTTATGCACAACTACAAGCACAACTTGCAATTGTCAGGGCTAATTTAGCTGCACGTTACGGTGGACGCGGTGAAGAGGTAAATAATTATCTCGAAGATGCGAAAAAATGGTATTCTCAAGCTCGTCCAAATGCTGAGATTATAGTTGGTAATGTGAAAGATAAGCATCTACAACTTGATGATAAATTAGGAGAAGCAGGTAGTTTAATTGCACGTCGCGAACGTCAAATAAAACAAGTTCTCAAGGAACTTTTAATGTCTGCAACTAGCCTGTTTAAAGATAAGGAATCTGTTGAGAACGAGAAAGAAACAGTTCATAAATAATTATTTATGATATATCATATCTAATTATTATTGTAAGGGCTAACGTATGTTAGCCTGTTATTTTATTTTAGGGCATCTTAATTTTTTCATGATAATATCCCCGAATCATCAAGGAATCGGGGATATTTTAGATTAATTAAATGCTAACTAACTAAATTGGACGACGGTCTAAACTTTCATCATGTTTAGAAATTGCCCAAACTGCATGAATACTACCAGGAATCCAACCAAGAAAGGTTAGCAAAATATTAATAAATAGGGTTTGTCCAACTCCATAGGTTAGGAAAACACCCACAGGAGGTATTAAAAGACCAAGAATATAACGAAGTGCTTTCATGGGGTTATTGTTAATTAAGAACTACAATTTACTTTCGATTTTGAACTGTTAGAGAATCGTAGAAATAAAGCTACTATCTGCTGAAAAACTGATGAAATAGTCTTTATTTCTTTGACCTTTGATTTGACTTCATTTAGTTGGATGGAAGTTGAGCTTTATTTGCATCATCACTACTTTTCAACGCTAAGTTTTTTTCAGCGAAGTAATTGTTGATGAATGTGTTAACTAAAGATAGAACTACTGGAGCTAGGATAAATGCAGCTATTCCATGTACACCAAACCCAGGAACTAAAACTGCTGCTAACCAAAAACAAAAGCCATTGATAATCAACGAAAATGCACCAAAACTGATGAGATTTAAAGGCAAAGATAGGGTTGATAAAATGGGCTTGATTGAACTATTAAGAAAGCCAATGGCTGCAGCTGCTATCAATGCAGCAGGGAAATTCGCAATATCAACTCCACGGAAAAGGATATCGACAACTAGTAAGCTTAATGCCGTAGCTAGTACGGTTAAAAAGGTGGGTAACATTTGTTCACCTAGAAACTGAATCAAGTTATTTTTACTTTCAGTTACTATTATTAGCAATACACTAGTTTTTAACATCTTTAGTAAGGATGATTGAGGCTATATCTGAAGACGTATTTTAAGTTAATTGCTCAAATTAATATCTATGATTTAGGAATCTGAATTATCTAAAATACAACTCTTGATTGCGTAGATTAATGTTGGGTACGCACTTGACTTACAAGACAGTCGCTACAAAGACTTGAAGTCGTTTGCAGTATGCTTATCGTTTCGATACATAAAAATTAGGGCAAACAACCGTTTGCCCCTACAATAGTGTTCTCGATCGCAAACTGGATTGAACTACAACGGCAAACAACCGTTTGCCCCTACAATAGTGTTCTCGATCGCAAACTGGATTGAACTCAACGCTAAACAACCGCTTGCCCCTACAATAGTATTCTCGATCGCAAACTGGATTGAACTCAACGGTAAACAACCGCTTGCCCTTACAATATTGTGGGGGCAAATAATAGAGAATTGAACATCTGATTCTAATTACATTTTGACAGCTTTCATCGATAAACTAATTCGTCGCAGCTTTGCATCTATTTCCAAAACTCGCACTTTTACGACTTGTCCAACCTTCACAACTTTCTTGGGATCATCAACAAATCGATCGGCAAGTTGGGAAATATGTACCAAGCCATCTTGGTGAACTCCAATATCTACAAACGCACCAAAATTGGCAACATTTGTAATAATTCCCTCAAGTTCCATCCCTATTGTTAAATCAGAAATTTCCTTAATTCCTTCCTTAAAAGTAGCATATTTAAACTCAGCACGAGGGTCACGTCCGGGTTTTTCTAACTCCCCAAGAATATCTCGCAATGTTGGTTCCCCAATGGTATCAGTGACATATTTTTTTAAACCTACTTTTTTCAGGTTTTCCGCTATCAATGTCACCTGATTTAATGAAACTTTCAGGTCAGATGCGATCGCTTCGACTAATTTATAGCTTTCTGGGTGTACGGCAGTATTATCCAAAGGGTTTTCCCCTCCACGTATCCGCAAAATCCTGCTGCCTGCTCAAAGGCTTTTGGTCCCAATTTCGGCACTTTCAACAGTTGACGACGGTTTTTAAATACGCCATTTTCATTCCGATAAATAACAATATTATTCGCTACTGTTGGGGTAATTCCTGACACAAACGTCAGCAATTCTTTCGATGCCATATTTAAATCTACACCCACATAATTCACACAACTTTCAACTGTTTCATCCAGCTTTTTCTTGAGCAACTTCTGGTCTACATCATGCTGATATTGCCCCACACCAATCGATTTCGGGTCAATTTTCACAAGTTCCGCAAGTGGGTCTTGTAAACGACGACCGATGCTAATTGCACCCCGAACAGTTACATCTAAATCGGGAAATTCTTCACCCGCAAGTTTACTCGCACTATATATAGATGCTCCCGACTCATTAACCATTACTTTTATCGGTTTCGCTTCCATACTTTGCAAAACCTCCGCCACAAATTCATCGGTTTCACGAGATGCTGTACCATTACCGATCGCAATTAAGCCAATTTTATATTTCTCAATGAATTTTTTCAGGGTTTGCGCCGCTTTTGCCCGTTGTTCGGCTGCTTGATGGGGAAATATTGCCTGATATTCTAAAAATTTACCAGTTTGGTCGAGAACTGCAACTTTGCAACCCGTGCGAAAACCTGGGTCAACTGCTAACGTCGGTTTCATCCCCGCAGGTGCAGATAAAAGCAATTCCCGCAAGTTAGTTTCAAATGTCTTAATAGATTCAATATCAGCGTATAACTTCTTCTCAGCAATTACGTCACCAATCAGCGAAGTCTTCATCAGACGGTTAAATGCATCCTTAACCATATCCTGGTAAAAAGCCCGAATCCGACTATGCTTGACGCGGATTTCCTGGGATTCCAAATAGGAAAGCACCGCCTCATCATCATACTCAATCTCAAAGCTTAATATCCCTTCATTTTCTCCCCGACACAAAGCCAGAAGATTATGGGGGGCAATATTCCTCACCTTCGCTTGAAAATTGCGGTACATTTCAAACTTAGTCGTTCCTTCTGGGTGTTCATCATTTTTGATGCGGGAGACAAAAACCCCTTCATCTAACAAATATTCGCGTAAATATGCCCGTAATTCAGCTTTGTCGGCAACTTCCTCAGCGAGAATATCCGCAGCACCCTTTAGCGCATCCTCAGCACTCTTAACCCCCTTCTCCTCAGAAACATACTTCGCTGCTTCCCCCTCCAAAGGAACCAAAGCACCATTTTTTACATTCAACGACTGAATAAACAAAGCTAGCGGTTCGAGTCCCTTTTCCCGTGCGATCGCAGCACGGGTACGACGCTTGGGACGATAAGGTAAATATAAATCTTCTAGCTCATTTTTCTGCAAACAAGCTTCTATTTTCGCCTTTAAAGCATCGGTTAGTTTACCTTGCTCGCCAATGGAGTTGAGTATCGTTTTTTTTCTTTCTTCGATTTCCGTTAAGTAATTATATCTATCTTGGAGGTTCCGTAACTGTACTTCGTCCATCTCCTCAGTACGTTCTTTACGGTAACGAGCAACGAAAGGAATAGTCGCACCCTCCGCAAAAAGTTCCAGGGCATTTTCTACCTGATGTGGTCTTAGATTAAGTTCTGTTGCTAGTTGTTGAGGAATGTTTAGCATCGTGTGTCTTAGTTGAAAACACTACTGTAAAGTAATTTGGATAAATGTTAATTACAAAAGCACTATATTTGAGTGGCTTCTGGAGAAAAACGCAAAGTGTTAGATTAATATACCAGACAGATTCGGAATCTACACCAATATGCTTGTATGTAGTGATGCAGAGTGCAGGCAAAAAACTTAGTAGATAATGTCAAATTTACTACTTTTGCTATAGTAAGAAATCGTATGATAAGCATTGCACTTCTGCTTTTAGATTCAGAGGTAACATAAAATGGTATTTGCCTTTTTAATACCGCTTTTTACTGGTTTAGTTAGCGGTTACATATTTCAAAAAAGCACCGACGAAATCGGCTATTTAGCTGGTGTGGCAGCAGTTATTAGCTTAGTGATTAGCTTAATATTAGCCCCTTGGGAAATTCAGTTTTTATTGTTGGTAGTTGTTTTGGTTTCGACTCATAAACTCTTGCAACAAAATGAGTCCAGAATCAAATTGCAGAGCGATAAGCAAAGCTTAATATCGGACGATAATGGCATTTTAGTTTCCGAACAGCCGCAAATGGAAGTCCCTTATAAATATCGAGGTGCGAATTACGAACCTCACGATACCTTGGTTGAAGTGACTGAAGGCGAAGTTGTGGGAAAATATCGAGGTTCACCTTGGCGAAGTCATCAAGTCAATTTAGAGTAAATATTTGAATTCAAGTACATATACATTGAAAAATGTAGAGACGTGTAGAGCGAAGCGCTTCCCGCAGGGTAACATCGCGTCTCTCTGGGAATTAGAAATTAGGAATTAGGAATTAGGAATTAAAAAATTACCCTTTAAAAGTCAAAACAGGACTTAAGCTAGCGACAACACCAATCATTTCCGCTTTTACAGTTTTTGCTTCCACGGGAAAGTCTGCTGGTAGCAAAACTTCAGCAACGGGTGTATTTTTTTTGGCTTGATGGAGACGAACAGAGTATGTTTGATTTTGATAGCTCACATCTAAACCCTGACGTGACAAAGCACCCAGGAGACGGTTTAAATTTTTCGGCTGCATGAATTTACAGTAATGAATGCCAAATATAGAGTGCCAAATGTAACGAACCTTGAAGATACGCTCATAAATTGGAACTCAGTTTTTTTGGGAATTGAAGGGTTTTGAGACTGGTTTCAGCAGCCGCGTCTCTTATTACATAAGGTATTGATTAACTATAGGTATAGGCAAATCAATACATAGACAGATAAATTTTTACTAATTATTTTCTAAAACCTTACTAACACATTCTTTACCTGGGTGACAAGTATAGTAATTTTCTAAATAACCTCTTACTTGCTGTATTGGGGTAATTTCTCCAGCAATTTGACTTAAATTTATCAAAATTTTAAAATGAATCGCCAATTTTTTCAGCTTGCATCTACAGGTTTTTCCGTCGTCTCAACAATAGCTGCTTTTCAGCTAGCACAACTACCAGCATACGCCGTCGATTTTGTCAACCAACGCGACGCTTTAGGTGAGAATGACCGAATTGATTGGGAAAGTTTAGGTAGTGCAAATCCATTTAAACAGCTACCAAATTCATTTTCAGCTAAATCTGAAAAAAATCGAAGTTTGAGCGTTTCCATTCCCAGCTTTTTCGGTTCCCCTCAACCATTGGTTTTTACAACCCAACCTACATCCAGCATTGAAACTAATTTTCCCACAGGGCAAAGCATTTTATTTACCGGATTTAGCAATGTCCCATTCCCCCCAGCGACGAATACAGCATTGCTAAGCGTCAAATTTGACCAACCCGTAAAAGCTGCGGGAACTCAACTTGCTTTGGAAACCACACAAAAACCTGATGATGCGTTGACCGGAAGGGGCTTGCCGCAAGGCATCGTATCAGCTTTCGATTCGGAAAATAATTTATTAGGGACTTTCTCAACCACAGTCTTGGATAATTCACCCGTATTTCTGGGTATTTCTAGCGATACAGCCAATATTTCCCGACTAGTTTTGAGAACCTCCGAAGCAAACGTTCCTTTTGGCATTAATGCTCTGAGTTTTGTCACCATACCCGAACCTAATTCCACATTTGCCTTACTTGCGATCGCGCTAGGTGGAGGTTTAATTTTCAAGCAGAAGCAAAAGCGTAAATTTTAACTTAAATAAATATAGAATGTAAAATACAAAATAGACATTAATCTGATATTTATTGGCGTTCTCGACGATTTAGTTCTTCACTTAGGGAATATTATTATTTTACACCAGTAAAATTAGGATAAAAGAAACACTTAATCCATCTTGCTTCCACACATTCCCCCCAAATTGTGTTTCTTTATCCATAACTTTAACCAACCTTCAACATATATTCTTCGCGTGACTCCTGCTTTACTAAACCATTCATTGCCGCTTCTTGCAATGTCATAAAAGCATTTAAGTCTTCTTTGTCATACTTGGTTTTAAGCAGATTGCGTAGTTGTTTTTCCTCCGCAAGCGTTAAATAACCAGTTTTGAGAACCTGTTGAACCAAATCGCGAATTAGCACCATAATCAACACCCTGATTTATTCAGATAAGGCAATATAAACAGATACATGGCTCTACCTTTTCTATTGATACAGAGTTTAGTTTTATGCATAGTGTTGCTTACTTTTACAAAACTTTACATATTTTTAACGTAAGTATTTTTAGAGTTCAGGTATTATTAAATACTTAAGGTTTTAGGATTCAGGATTAAATATATATGCAGATGATTGAACCGCCATAGACATCGAGTGACTTCTGTTGGCGATAGTCGTCCTGTAAGGGCTAAGTACGCCAAGGAAATAATCATGAAAAGAAAATAAAGAAATATAGGATTTTGATAAATAAAGAGATAGGATTAAAAATAGTAATTCTATATACAAAAACTAATTAGTTCAGTAACTCTACATTGATTTTTGAGTGCAAGTTTTGTAAAGGAATATTGCTTTAAAAAGAAGACTTGAAGTCGCTATAAGTAAAGCATTGAGGTTGAGTGCAAAAATACTTAATGCCTAGCCTCAAAATATCCAGTACCTCCATCTAAAAAAGTCTTGTTCCCCTACCCCCACCAAGATTTGAAATATTTGTTAAATCGATATTTCCAGGTTTGAGTACATTATTAATAAATTTCAATAAATTCAATCGCCATTGCTAACTGTATGTGGTTTGAGGCTGCTGATATAAGCATAAAACTATCACATCGCTTGTATTATCCAGGCAAGACCAATGCAGCACTCTTCTTTGCATAACAAAAATTGGAGTCGAGACAAGAAGTACGAACAATCCAGTTTAACGCCAACGTTTTTAAAAAATCTACAAACTCTATTTTTTGGCGCTGTTTTTGAGTCAATTAGAAGTGATTTTCGCATCGTGTTTGAACGCGATCCGGCTGCACGTAGTTGGCTGGAAGTGTTGTTTTGCTATCCCGGATTACACGCGCTTTGGTTTCACCGTGTTGCCCATTGGTTATATCGTCGTCAGTTAGCTTTTATCCCCCGCTTAATTTCCCATTTGGGACGCTTTTTGACGGGTATTGAGATTCATCCGGGGGCACAAATTGGTAAAGGTGTATTTATCGATCACGGCATGGGAGTTGTGATTGGGGAAACCGCAATAGTTGGAGACAACACCCTAATTTACCAAGGTGTAACTCTTGGTGGAACTGGCAAACAAACAGGCAAACGTCACCCAACCATAGGTAAAAACGTCGTAGTAGGTGCTGGTGCTAAGGTTTTGGGGAATATTGAAGTGGGCGATCGCGTTCGGATTGGCGCTCATAGTGTGGTGCTGCACGATGTCCTTCCTGATAATACCGTTGTTGGGGTTCCCGGTCGCAATATTCCCCACAATCCCCAATGTAGCCTTTTACCGTTGGAACACGGTAAGTTACCCGATGTTGAAGGGGAAATGATTCGTTCTCTGCTTTTGCGAATTCAAAATTTAGAGCAGCAGGTACAAGCTTTTAGTAGTTATGCCAGCGAAAAAAGTCAGAACGAAAAATAAGTTGTGAATAAGGAAAATTAAGATGTCAGCATCCGCAAATTCAGAGTCGTTAGATACTCAGGTTATACATATTCCCTTTGCAGAGCGCTGGCAAATTTATCACCGTTTACAGGAGTTGATGATTCCTTGCTGGTGTCATGCGGATGGTTCGTTACGAGTACAAGTAAATAGTATGCTAACGGCTATTTTAGTTCGCAGTACTTTAATGCAATTTTTCGCAAGTCGTAGAGAGTTAATTGATTGGCTAGAACAATGTTGGCAGCTTTAATTGCAGCTAAATTCAGGAGTTTAATTGAGTATGATAATTTATGGTAGTGATACCAAATTAATCAATTTTTTACAAAGTGAAATTGAACTATCAACTGCTGATATAACCGTAGTTTTACGGCATCCAGAATTGAAAAATGCTCCTTTTCCAATGTTACTTTGGCAATACGGATTGGTAGATATTGAACAGTTAGGAAAGATTTTTGACTGGTTGGAAGGGCAAGTATAAAGGCTATTATTATTTTTTGCAAATATCAGTAAAAACAATTGGTGCTATCGTCCTATTTTTATCGCTATTTTCAGGAGAAACATCATGATTGCATTAGTTGCAGGTTTAAGTTTATTGGCTTTTTCTGGCGCAATAAATTCTTACATTAGCTACAGTTTATTCCGCGATAATTCGGCAAATATTGCTAAAAATGATTCATGAATTATTCACTTTATGGTTGGATGGTATACAGATAATTTCTTGATACTGGGCAAAAGTTATATAAGGAAATAAGATTTATGAATTAGGAGTTAGGAATTAGAAGTTAGGAGTTAAGAGTTAGAAGTTAGGAGTTGAGAGTTAAGAGTTAGGAAAAATAATTTTGCTTTTATTTAATAATTTAAAAGTGATTTTATTTACTAATCAAATACTTGCTTTCGATGCTAATGACTGATTACTCAATCCTGATTGCTGATTACTGAATCTTGATTACTTATTTCTCACAACCACAAGTAGCAAAATTAGCAACTAAAAAAGCGAACTTTGCCACGAAGAAAACGGCAGTTTGTAACAGTGGCAAGATTCGCGGCAATCTAAAAAGGAGATAGAGAAAATTTCCTCAGGGGTATTTTTGAGATGAACCAAATCCAAATTAATGACACGACTCTGCGTGACGGTGAACAAGCAGCTGGTGTTGCATTTAATCTACAAGAAAAAGTCGCGATCGCAATTTTTCTTGATGCAATTGGCGTTAGCGAACTCGAAGTTGGGATTCCAGCTATGGGGGAGGAAGAAACACGAGCAATTTCTGCCATATCCGATTCTGGTTTGTCTGCCAAACTACTAGGTTGGAACCGTGCAGTTATCTCCGACATTGAAGCCTCAATCGCTTGCGGAATCAAGCGCGTGCATATCTCTATACCCATTTCTGGGATTCAGATTGCTACCAAATTTCACGGACAATGGCGAGTAACTCTTACACAACTTCGAGACAGTATCAACTTTGCCCTTGATAAAGGACTCTGGGTTTCCGTAGGTGGTGAAGATTCCTCTAGAGCTGATGAATGCTTTCTCCAGGATGTAGCATTATATGCACAAGAATGGGGAGCATCCAGATTTCGCTTCTGCGATACGGTGGGAATACTCGATCCTTTCAGCACTTATACAAGAATCAAACTACTTGTCGCTGGGTTACAAATTCCGGTGGAGATGCACACGCACAATGACTTTGGCTTGGCTACAGCAAATGCACTCGCTGGCTTAAAAGCTGGAGCAACATCAGTAAATACTACCGTTAACGGTTTGGGAGAACGTGCTGGAAATGCAGCGTTAGAAGAGGTTGTCATGTCGCTTAAACGCTTGCATGGTATAGATTTGGGCATCGATACAACCCGACTCTTGGAACTTTCTCGACTGGTTGCATCTGCTTCTGGTTGTAAGGTACCACCTTGGAAAGCAATCGTAGGTGAAAATACTTTTGCTCACGAGTCTGGTATTCACGCTCATGGTGTATTGCAAAATCCTAGCACTTACGAACCATTTGCACCGGAAGAGGTGGGATGGGAAAGACGTTTGGTAGTTGGCAAGCATTCCGGTAGACACTTACTGACAAGCTTGTTACAACAACATGGGATTGTCTTAAACCGTGATGAAAGTCAGTCTGTACTTGATGCAGTACGACGAGAATCGATTCAGAAGAAACGCAGCTTAAGCACGCAAGAACTATTGAATTTGGTACTTGAACAGAGGTATTCCCATGCAACAATCTGATGAAATTGAGCTATATTCACCTCCGGAATATGAGATTGGTGATAAGGTTCGTACTCGCAAACTTCTCAAAAATGACGGAACTTTTCCAGGGCAGGAAATTGGCACTGTTCTGGCAAAAAAGGGAGACATTGGCTATGTCGTTAGTATTGGTACATATCTCCAGAGTTCTTATATTTATGCGGTGCATTTTTTACAAACAGGTTTTATAGTTGGTTGCAAGAAAAAAGAGCTTGAGCTAATTGAGAAGAATCCCGATAAAGAGGAAGATAAATGAAGGTCATGTTACGTCAGGATTCTAATGGCAAGCTTACAGTTTATGTTCCTAAAAAGGACTTAGAGGAGGAAGTTGTTAAGCAAGTAGACTCGGATGCTGGTAAGGTTTTTACTTTGGCGAATGGATGGGAATTAGAATTTTCTAATTTACCTGAGCCTTTAAAGTTGCCCCAAACTTATGAAGCTAGAAGACTTGCTTAATGTAGTTTATTAATGGTTAATAGTTAATGGTTAGTAGGTAGTAGTTAAGCTGAAGTGGTTCATAGTTAATAATTAGTAGTTAATTGCTAATCATTAATAGATAACTATTATTTTCAATCAAGAACTAATAGCCAATAACTAATATCCAGCAACCAATAACTAATAACCAATAATTAAATAACTAATAACTTTTATGGGTGATAAATATCTGAAATTATCGGAATTTGACCTGGAAGGTGAGTTTCTTGGTTTTGCAGGTAATCATCCGCAAAAATTCAAGTATCTACAACTCGCATTGGCAAAATGTAATGCGATCGCAGCACTCACTACTGGAAATCTGAAAATCAAGCTTCCTAAGGAATTACGGAAGGTTCTCGGTTTAACCTTGGTTCCAGGTCATCATATTCGTGTAATTGGTTACAGCAAGTTACATCTCCGTAATGGCAATATCAAGCTCAAAGCTCATGATATCAAGCTTTTAGATGTATGCTCTATACATAAATCACCACTGCAAAAACCCATACTTGAAGTCACGGAAACCCGTTCCCAGTCAGAATGTGCCAAAAAAGCCAAAATTTTGGTTTGTCAGGGTTCAGGTTGCCGCAAACGGGGTGCAAAACAATTATTATCAAATATCGAAAAGTCTCTCTGTAATGGTAAAGCATCAAAAAAAGTGATTCGCGAGCTGCGTCAACAAGTCACAATTCAAACCACTGGCTGTCTGAAAAAATGCTCCAAAGCACCCCACTGCATCGTGCAGCTAGGCAAAAAGAAATACAGCCAAGTCAAACCAAGTGCGATCGCATCTTTAGTAGAAGACCATTTTAACCATTAGGAATAAACGGCTGTTTGCCCTGATTTATATGCTGTTTGCTCTTGCGTATAGTACAATAGTTCTAGTAAACGGTGAAGTCGTCTACAAGTCAAAACACATTTTGTTATTTTTAGTGCTTCTGGGTTAACCCAGGAGCATTATTTATTTGTTATACCAATTCAAGAAATAATTGCAACACATAGACAATCTGTAAGGGTTTAGCAATGCGCTTTACGCTTACAAATCTATTTGTCGCAGGCTTTTTTCAAATTGGTATTATTACTAAATTCATCCGGAAAATCAATCCGGAAAATTTTGATAAAATCTTGAAAAAATACATCAAAATTGAATATTATTTTGCTGATTAAAGTTTACCTAACTTTCTCAAACTCTTTGCTAATTAATTAATATTATTCCGTAAAAATGCTCAGGGATTACTAGCCTGACCACAGTTAGCTTTAGAGAGAGAAAAATAAGCTTTACTACTTGTCACAACTCAATCAACTAATAGAACACATTTTTTTAATTACCATATACTTTCATGGAATCAAGAGAAACTATCGATTTAGATTTTCATAAGTTGTGGTGCATCTTCGAGCGTCGTTGGTTGCCAGCCACAGCTATTTTTAACTGTGTGGTACTAGCTTCTGTTGGTATAACTTTTTTTCAAAAAGCAGGTTTTCAATCTGAAGGAAAAATATTAATCAAAAAAAACAACCAAACTTCTGCTTTAACTGGGTTAGCTGAAATCGGACAATTAGAAGGTTTAGATTTAAAAAGTAGTCCAATTAGCACCGAGATAGAAGTAATACGTTCCATCCCCTTATTAGAGAAAACGATTTCTTTACTCAACCTTAAAGATGAAAAAGGGGAATCAGTCAAAGCTGAAGAATTGGCTAAACAAATCAAGTTTAAAGCGATTCCTTCAACTGATGTAATTCAAATTAACTATGAGGGGAATAATCCGAAAGAGGTTGGTGCAGTCGTTGAGCAATTGATGAAGTTATATATTGAGAACAATGTCATCTCTAATAAAACTGCTACTGTTGCTGCTGGTGATTTCATCGCTAAACAGTTACCAATAATAGAGGGCAAAGTTCGTCAATCGGAAATTATAATGCGTCGCTTTAAGGAGCGAAATCAAATTGTTGTATTGGATGAGGAATCAAAGACAGCAGTCGCAATTTTAAAGGAGTTAGAAGGTAAAATTTCTGATACACAAGCAGCGTTAGCGGATGCTAATACTCGTTCGATTAGTCTCCGGAATAAAATAGGTATGAGTTCTCAAGAAGCAACTCAAGTAGATTCTTTGAATCGCTCTACTGCCGTACAAAAGGTATTGGAGGAATTTCAGCAAGTAGAGAATCAATTAGCTGCCGAGCAAAGTCGTTTTTTACCAACTCATCCAACTATAAAAAACCTTCAAAACAAAAGAGATGCACTTAAAAATCTTTTGGATAAGCGTGTAGAAGATTCGGTGGGAAGTAGCAAAGTAGTTACAACCGAGAATTTGCAAACAGGTGTCATCAAACAACAGTTGAGTTTAGATTTAGTCAAATCAGAAGTAGAAAGTTCTGCCTTAATTAGTCGTTTACAAGAATTGTCAGCAACTCAAATTGCTTACAAAAATAGGCTCAATGTTTTACCAAGGTTAGAGCAAGAACAGCGCGAGCTACAACGACGATTAGAAGCTTCTCAATCTACTTACCAAACTCTGTTAAAAAAACTCCAAGAAGTGCGAGTAGCAGAAAATCAAACAACTGGAAATGCTCGGATTATTCAAGGTGCTTTTGTATCTTCCAAGCCAATGTCTAGCCAAAAAATAATAATTTTAGCTCTGGGTAGCTTGTTAGGAATATTGCTGGCAACAGGAACAATTGTCATTTTGGAAGTTCGAGATAAATCGATTAAACGTCTCCAAGATGCTAAAGAAGTATTTGGATTTACCTTATTGGGTGTAATTCCTGCCATTACCAAAAAATCTCTTGCGAAGAGTCAAGATTCAGAGTGGGGAATACCGCAACTTATTGTTAAAGATACTCCACGTTTGCCTGCTGCCCAAGCGTATCAAATGTTGCAAGCAAACTTAAAGTTTATCAGTTCAGATAAACCACCGTCAGTGATTGTAGTGACTAGTTCCGTTCCCCAAGAAGGTAAAAGTACAATTTCTGCAAACTTAGCCACTTCAATGGCTCAATTAGGAAAGCGAGTACTCTTGGTAGATGCAGACATGCATCATTCCTCGCAGCATCATATTTGGAGTTTGATGAATACGGCAGGTTTAAGTGATGTCCTCGTTGGGCAAGCTGAATTTAATACCACTGTCAATGAGGTAATGACTAATTTGAATGTATTGAGTGCGGGTGCTATTCCTCCGAATCCATTGGCATTGCTTGATTCTAAGCGTATGGCAGCATTAATCGAGCAATTTGCAGCAACTTATGATTGTGTCATCATTGATGCTCCACCTGTGACATTAGGTGCAGATGCATTGACATTAGGACAAATGGCAGATGGTGTATTATTAGTTGCTAGACCTGGAGTAGTTAGCTTTAATAGCGCGAATGCTGCGAAAGAATCATTAATGCGATCGCAACAAAATGTTTTAGGGATAGTAGTTAATGGTATTGCGGTAGAAAATGAGGTTGATAGTTATTTTTATTATTCTCAGGAATACTCTGAGCAACGAGTTTCCCGTCCAAAAATAGGGATTCGGGAATAGGGAATAATCAACCCTAGTTTTTAATAAAAAGAGACGTGATATATTTGCGTCTCTACATACCGAATACATAAATTTTTACTACTTTATTATGGGAAGACGAAAATTGTTAGGAAATTCTGTTTCACTCCTAATAAATCGCTTAACACAGAGCATTACAACATTTGTTCTAGTCGCATTCACTGCTCGTCTTCTTGGTGCATATGCGTTAGGTCAATATATGCTCGGATTCAGCTACTATTTTGTGTTTATGACTCTGATTTCTCAGGGTTTTAAGACATTATTTACTAGGGAATTGGCACGGGAACCGGAACAAACATCAACTTATTTGGTTAGTGGGAGTTTTTTACAGTTAATTGCAAGTTTTATCGGCTATATTGCGCTAGTAATAATTGTTTTTACCTTACCTTATAGTCGCGATACATCACAAATTTGCTACATTATGGGTTTGACAATTATCCCATTTTCTTTATCGAATATTACTGAGGCAATTTTTCAAGCGCAAGAAAAAATGTACTTGATTGCTATTAGTACAGTACCAATTTATATTTTGCGGGTACTGCTGATGGTTTGGGCAATGTCTTTAAATTACGATATTCAGTGGATATCGGCTATTTTGGTTATTTCAGAAGTAATTATTTTGATTGTTCAGTGGGGTTTGATTAGTCAATTTGTTAGATATCAACTAAGTTTAGATTGGAAATTCATTTGGTATACAGCAAAAGCTGCTCGAACTTTCTTGTTTATCGAAGGAATATCGGTTTTTAATTCTAGAGTACAAATTGTCATTTTATCTTTGTTTGGAGGTGAAATATTAGTGGGTTTCTTTGGTGCTATTACTCAATTAATGCAACCATTTGATATTATTTGTAATAGTTTGGTATTAGCATTTTTTCCTAAAATGTCCCAAGCTATGACTCAAGGAAAAGATAAGCAGAGACAATTAGTAGAAAAAATCATTGAGATACTTTTATGTGTCGCATTACCATTCATTATCGGCATTTTATTTATTGGCTCAGATTTACTAATTCTTATTTATAAAGACCCTAGTTTTGAGCAAGCAGCGACAGCATTAAAAATACTTGGAGTTAGTGCGATCGCATCTAGTTTTATTCGTCCATTAAGCTATTTATTAGTAGCAAATGGATTGGAAAGAATTAATCTCTGGGATGTTTCGATTACAACTATTATTGGTGGCTTTTTTAGCATATTTTTGGTATCACAATATCAATTATCTGGTGCTGTATATTCAGTTATTGCTACTCAAATAATTAGCTTGATTATTTATTTTTATGGGGTATATAGCCGTCTTTTTACCCTCCAAATGTGGCAAATTATTTACCGTCCTTTATTAATTAGTCTTTTGATGCTGGGAACATTTTTAGCTTTAAGTAATTTTAGTCAAAACATTATGCTCACTATATTTTTAGCGAGTGCAAGTTATATAGTGATAATTGCGATCGCATCTATTTATAGTGTTGGAGGTTTGAGTGTAGTTAGAGATAAATTGTTAGCTAATAAGAAAGTATAAATACTGGCACATGTCTGTTTAATAAAAACAGACTTCTACCTAAAATAGGGAAATACAATTAACTACATTTTTATTTTTATCTGTGGTTAATGAAAATTAAATTTTTTAAGTCAATTCAATATTCCTCTAAACCTTGAAAATATGAAAGTTACCTTGTTACATTTCTGCTTTTACGAATACACAATTCAACTAGCAAATGCTTTAGCTGAATATGTAGATTTAACAGTCGTTCATCCCGAACACATATCTAGCACTTGCCAAAAACTTCTTAAGCCAAATATTCGCACCTACAGTTTCCAAAAACCACGGATTCGTGACCCACATAATATAAAATCTATGTCGAGAATGATGGAGATTTTACGTGAATCGCAACCCGATATTTTACATGTTCAAGAAACTAATGACCCTTGGTATGATGCTACACTTTTATTCAATAAAATGCCCCCTTTGGTGACAACAATTCATGATGTATTTCGTCACCCTGGAGATAAAGATGCAGTACCAGCTTCCGAATATACTCGGAGAATTGCCTTTTATAAATCGCAACAATTAATTGTTCATGCCAATTTACTCAAAGAGGCTTTAGTACATGAATTTAAAGTACCTAAATCCAAAGTTTGTGTGCTTCCACATGGGGAACTTGGTTGTATGTACCAGCAATTGTCAACTCATAAAAATGTCATACGTGAGCCTTATACATTACTATTTTATGGACGAATTTGGGCTTATAAAGGGTTGAAATATTTACTGGAAGCAATGCCATTAATTACAGAATCTTTCCCAGAAGTTAAGTTAATTATTGCTGGTAGAGGTGAAGAATTAAACAAGTATTTTTCTCATGGTTACGACAAAAAACGTTATGAAATTTTGAATCATTTTATCCCTGAAGAAGAAGTTGCAGCTTTATTTCAACGCAGTACAGCAGTAGTTTTACCATATATTGAAGCATCTCAAAGTGGTGTTGCATCAGTTGCATTTTCGATGGGAACACCAGTTATCGCTTCGGGTATAGGTGGATTAGCAGAAATGATTAGACACGAACAAGATGGAATATTAGTTCCACCTGCGAATGCTTCCGCTTTAGCTGATGCGATTATTCGTTTATTAGGTGATATAAACCTCCAGAATAGGTTACAAACCGCCGGATTACAGCGCTGTAAAGAAGATTTAAACTGGTCGAATATTGCCAAACAAACAGTTGAGATATACGACAAAGCTATTTATTTGAAAAATCAAAAAGCTTAAACATGAAAAAACTTTTAAGTTTAATAGAATATGCATTTACAGTTGTATCCTTACTACTGTATTCTGGTGGTCCACTAACTGTAATCTTGTCTGGTGGTGCTAATGAAGGGGATGAAGATGGGGAAGCAGGAGGAGATACTGCTTTAATTTTGGCTTTGTTCTTTGTTAATTATTTAATTACCTTTGTTTTACTACTTTTAAGATGGCGAAAAGTACTTTATATCATTAACAAAAATAGATGGATAACTACATTAATTGCCATTGCTGCTTGCTCTGTATTTTGGTCTTATCTTCCTAGTAAAACAATTAGTCGTGCGATCGCAATTGTTGGAACTAGTTTATTTGGACTTTATTTAGCTTCTCGTTATTCAATGAAGCAACAATTAAAGTTATTTGGATTAATGTATTGTATTTCCGTATTTATGAGCTTTGCATTTATTGTTGCACTGCCCAAATATGGGATTATGGCTGGACTCCATGAAGGAAAATGGCGAGGGATATATACCCATAAAAATGTTCTGGGTAAAGTCATGAGTCCAGGGGTAATTATATTTATGTTGCTTGCTATTTCTAATAGTACAAAACGTTGGTTTTTTTGGTTGGTGTTTTTATTATCTTTAGTACTCCTAATCCGCTCTGGTTCTACGAGTTCTTTATTAAATACTGTTATTTTAATAGCAGCAGTTTTTGCTTATAGAATTTTTCGCTGGCATGACGAATGGATGGTTCCTAGTTTTATTGCGATCGCAGCCATAAGTGGAAGTTTATCTATTTTGCTGTCGAAGGGTTCAGAACTATTTTTAACAGCACTTGGTAAGGATACAACTTTAACAGGTAGAGGGGATATGTGGCCTTATATATTCGAGATGATTTGGCAAAGTCCTTGGTTAGGATATGGATATGGAGCATTTTGGTTTGGTTCGGAAACACCATCTTTTTATATTTGGCAAGCAACTGGTTGGACTCCTCCAAATTCCCATAATGGCTTTCTTGATTTGTGGTTAAATTTAGGTTTACTAGGTTTAATATTATTTGCATTTGAGTTTTTTGTTATCACTTTACCTAAAACTTTAGTTTGGGTGCGTAAAAGCCAGAGTTCGGAAGGATTTTGGCCTATTTTATATGTCACTTATTTAATTTTAGGAAATTTAAGTGAGAGTACATTAATGATTCAAAATGATATCTTTTGGGTTTTTTATGTGGCAATAGCTTTTTCAGTACAGATAAAGCCAGAATATCAACCCAATTTTCTCATGTTAGATTACAAATCAAACAATAAGTACAGTAGTATTTAATAATTCAATTCTCACTACTGAATTTTGTTTGATAAATGTGTTTTTTTAATTATTATTTTGTGAAAAATCATGTACTTAGAAAAAAAGCTTTCTCAAGAAATAATGTTAGGCAACCAAGAAAATTTAGATAAGTCTTACGATGTACAAATTCAATCTATAAAACATAAGTGCATACATCAACTATTTGAAGAGGAAGTATTAAGGAATCCGAATCTAGTTGCTGTGAGGTTTGGCAAACAATTTCTCACCTATGCTGAACTGAATCGACGAGCAAATCAGTTAGCAAGATACTTGCAGAAACTTGGTATAGATAATGATTTGCTTGTGGGAATCAGCTTAGAGCGTTCCCTAGAGATGATTGTTGCATTACTCGCTGTTCTCAAAGCTGGTGCTGCTTACCTTCCCCTTGACCCAAATTACCCTCAGGAGCGGTTATTCTCGATTCTCGAAGATGCTCAACCAACAGTATTATTAACTCAACAAACACAGCTAAAAAACCTTAGAGGATATTCAACACATATCATATGTGTGGACACAGATAGGCGAAAAATTGCCGAAAATAGTGATAAAAATTTAGATATTTTTGTAACACCTGAAAACTTAGCTTATGTAATTTACACTTCAGGTTCAACAGGCAAACCCAAAGGTGTTTTAATTCCCCATTCGGCTTTAGTTAATCATAGTTATACAATTGCCAAAATATATAATTTGCAAGTAAGTGATAATGTTTTACAATTCGCTTCAGTCAACTTTGATGTTGCCGCAGAAGAGATATATCCAACTTTATTAAGTGGTGCAACTATTATTCTACGTCCTCATGCAGTTGTTCCCACAATTACAGAGTTTCACGAACTCATTAACCAGGAGCAATTAACAGTTTTGAATTTACCAGCATCTTACTGGCATGAATGGGTATCTGTTTTAGATGATTTGCAGATAAATGTACCTGATTCAGTTCGCTTAGTAATTGTTGGCAATGAAAAAGTTTTACCAGAGAGATTAATGACTTGGCAAAAAATAACTGGTAAACAAGTTCGTTGGTTGAATGCATATGGATTAACAGAAACAACTATAACATCTACAATTTATGAACCAGAAATTTGGACAGAAAAACCCGATGTCAATTCTGTTCCTGTTGGTATTCCTATTAATAATACACAAATTTATATATTAGATGAGAATAAACAGCCAGTTACAAAAGGAATGACAGGTGAATTATATATTGGTGGTATTGGATTAGCAAAAGGTTACTTAAATCGTCCCGAAATCACAGCAGCACGATTTATTTCCAATCCATTTAGTGATGATTCTAACTCACTCATTTATCAAACTGGTGATTCTGCACGCATATTACCTGATGGAAATATAGAAGTTTTAGGACGTGTTGATAGTCAAGTAAAAATTCGTGGTTTTCGTATTCAACCAGAGGAAATCGAAGCTGCTTTAAATCAACATGATTGTGTTGCTGAGATTATTGTATTGGCAGATGAAGAGAATCCAGGACAAAAACGTTTAGTTGCTTATGTCATTCTCCAGCAACAGAAATCAGTCACAGCGAGGGAACTATCTAATTTTTTAAAAATAAATTACCGTCTTATATGATTCCCTCTACTTTCATCTTTTTAGATTATTTTCCCTTAACAGCAAATGATAAAATTGACCGTCGCGCTCTTCCTAAACCTAGTTTAAATCGCGAATACGAATATTTAGCTCCGCGCAATCAAATTGAAGCGAAGCTAACAGAAATTTGGCAAAAATTATTTAGTATTTCCCAAATTGGCATCAAAGATGACTTTTTTATGCTTGGTGGTAACTCACTTCTAGCAGCATCTCTAGTAACAGAAATTAAGAAAGAATTTAATCAAACCCTTTCCCCTGCGATCGCATTTGAAGCTCCAACTATTGAAACATTAGCAAGGGTTTGTTCTCAAGCAGAAAATATCCCATCTTCGTCAATAGTCAAAATCCAAAGTTTAGGCACAAAATCACCATTGTTTATTATTGCTAATGACAGTTTTTTGTACAAACATCTGGTGCATTCTTTGGATGTAGAGCAACCTGTATATATTATTCAAGAGCCATTAGGAAATGCCGCAGAAATGGCATCTCATTGTCTACAAAAAATACGTTCGATTCAACCTTTTGGTGCTTATTCTTTGTTAGGACATTCTTATGAAGGTTTAGTTGCTTATGAAATTGCTCAACAGTTGATTCAGGCAAATCAAGATGTAATATTTCTTGGGTTAGTTGATACTCCAACTCCTCAAGTGGAAATGGGGATAGAGAGGGATTTTTCTTTGCAGACGACTTTCAAAAGATTAAAAATGTTATTTGGACTTTCTTGGGAAGATAAAGTAAGTTTTATTCAAGAGCGAGTTCAGTATAGAATTGATGAAGGATTTAAGCCAATGATGCCTCTATTGGAAGAATTTAGTAATGCATATGTGCCGCAGCGATATTCGGGAAAATTAACTTTGTTTGCAGCTGAGTTTGAATTTTATGGATTAAAGAATGTTTATTTCGGTTGGGATAATTTAGTTACTGGAGGAATAGAAGTTTGTCATGTTCCAGCTTCCCATCGTTCAATGTTACTTAATCCTCAGAAAGCCAAATTCATCGCTCAACAATTACAGCATTATTTAGATAATCTAGATTTTTAAAAATATAATTAGGGTAATTCCCTACGGGATTCTTGATTGCAAACTGCATTTAACTCAATTGACTTTTTGTAGGTTGATTTCCACTCCGATCGACCTACAAAATATACCTTATCAAAAACTTACTTGTTTAGTATGAACGGGGTTTTTCTAAGTAACTAAGTTCTTCAAAATTTAATAAAAATTATTTTTTATTCGAGAAAACTTTTTAATTAAATCGGTATTTTGATTATTTGATTGAATATAATTAAACTATCGTGATAGACAATATACAGATACAGCAACAACCGTCTATTTGTCACAACTTCTTTAATCAGGTTTGCTTCATCCATATCAATTTATCACTATCTTTCAATTTTCAACTTGTGATAAATAAAGCATCAAAAATAGATAAATATTTGCTCAAAATAACAACATTTTTTGAATTTAATCAAACAGATGAATCAACACAGAATTGTCATGTTAGGTGCTATCCTTACCCAAAATGGAGGTATAGCAACCGTTGAAAAGCTAATACTAAAACATGCTCCAGCTAATACAGAAATCAAACATATAACAACCCATGATGAAGGTTCAACCACACACCGTTTAAGAGTATTTTTAATTGCGAACGCACAATTATTATGGACGCTATTAACCCAACCAGTTGATGTTTTACACATCCATATGTCAGATGGAGCCAGTTTATTCCGAAAAGCAATTTTAGCACTCATTGGTTTTGCTTTTCATAAACCTGTTTTAATGCATACTCATGGTGCTGAATTTCACATTACTTATTCCCAGCTACCACAATGGATAAAACCTCTAATTGCAGGAATATTCCGCAGATGCGAAGGTTTTATTGTTCTTTCGGAAACTTGGAAAGAATACTACATTAAAAATGTTGGTTTAATTGAAAAAAAAGTTACAGTTTTACCGAATCCAACCGAATTACCCGCAACTATTCCTAACCGCAGAAATAGTAATATCAACACAGTTACATTAGGTTTCTTTGGAAGAGTCGGACATCGAAAAGGAACCTTCGATTTACTTGGTGCTTATGCTCAACTACTAGAACAATTAGGGGAATCACTACCGCAAACACAACTCATCATTGCTGGTGATGGTGACATTGAATTAGCACAAAAATTTGTCAAAAAATTAGAAATTCATGACAATGTAACTTTTTTGGGTTGGATAGATGCACAAACCAGAGAAAAGTTAATGGCATCAGTCGATGTCTTCATTCTTCCTTCTTACAATGAAGGTTTACCAATGGCTTTACTAGAAGCAATGGCTTGGGGATTACCTGCAATTGTCACTCCTGTTGGTGGTATTCCTGAATTAATTACCGATGCTCAGAATGGATTACTAGTAGAACCCGGCAACATTCAACAACTATCAAATGCGATCGCGTCACTAATTCAAGACGAAGAATTCCGAATTACTCTAGGAATATCTGCCAGAGAAACAGTTAATCCTTTTGATGTGAAAGTTTACAGTCAACAACTCGACAAGATATACACATCTTTGCTCAAACTTATGGTTTCCATCTCATCCATACCAACTCACTTTCCCCCTGACAACTCCGATAAAGTCAATATTGCTGGTATCCAAGTGGATAAATATAGCTTTGAGGAAGTTGTAGAAAGAATTACAAATCACGCTCTTGTCAAAGGACAACCAGAGTACGTAGTCACACCAAACGCTCAACATATCGTCTCTCTACAGCAAGATACTTTATTCCAAGATATCTATCGCAAAGCATTCTTAGCAGTTCCCGATGGAGTATCTTTATTATGGTCTGCGAAGTTCTTACAGACACCACTCAAAGGTCGAGTCAATGGTACAGACTTGTTTGAGACACTATGCGCTGAAGCAGCAGAAAAAGGTTTGAAAGTCTTTTTACTTGGTGGTCGTCCTGGTGCAGCAGACAATGCCAAATCCATTCTACAATTACGACATGGAAATCTGAATATTGTAGGTACTTACTGCCCTCCCTATGGATTTGAATCACAACCAGAAGAGTTAGCAGCGATTAACAGTCACATTCAAGCAGCAGCACCTGATATTCTCTTTGTAGGTTTAGGAGCTCCCAAGCAGGAATATTGGATTTACAATAATTATTTAGATTTGGGAGTACCTGTTTCTGTAGGAATTGGTGTCAGCTTTGAACTAGTCGCAAATATGGTGCAGCGAGCGCCAGTTTGGATGCAAAAATGGGGTTTAGAGTGGTTATTCCGTATCTTTGTCGAACCCAAACGTCTGTGGAAACGTTATATTATCGGCAATCCACAATTTATGTGGTTGGTGGTTAAGCAGCGATTTGGTTGGTCAGATTTTGTTAAGGGATAGGGAAGATAAAATTGATTGGAAATTCTATATCTGCTACTCGATAGTGTTAATTAGGATTTCCAGAAAATCAAATACTCTAACTATCAACTTATCATTCTTGGGGCGGAGTTTCCCGCCCCTACAATAATATTTACTTTCCTTTTTCTATGCATTTTCTAGCTTGTAAAATTATTTTTTCTTCTCAATCTACCCGTGGTTAATAATCACGGGTAAATTTGCTGAAATAAAATCATGTTAATTGTGATAAAGAATTTATCCGAATTAAATAAAAGATGTTGGGTTACGCAAAGCCTTCACCCAACCTACAAATAAGTTAAATTACTACAATTATGTTTAAAAAAATCACAAGACGAAATTTTATTTGGTTTAGTTTAGGATTTGTTGCCGCAGTTGGAACAACAAAAGTAACCTTAAATTATCACAGCAAACAGAAGATTCTCGCATTAGATAATCCGGCAAAAGATTTTACTGTTATTGGTACATCTTCCTTAAAAGAACGAGCAGCAGTAAAAGGTTTGATGTATGGAACCGCAATCCGTAATCATCACCTCTGGGAAGATAGTAAACTTGCAGAAACTTTAGTCAAAGAATGCCAAATATTAGTTCCAGAATGGGCATTAAAATGGTACATTCCCAATCCAGCCTTACGTCCAGAACCGAATATTTTTGATTTCAGCGAAGTCGATAAAATACTTGCTTTTGCTCAAAACAAAGGCTTACAGTTACGGGGACATACCTTAGTTTGGCATGAATCCTTACCACCTTGGTTTCAAGATACAGTTAATAGTAATAATGCCCAACAGATTTTAGAACAACATATTAATACAGTTGTCGGTCGTTATGCCGGAAAAATGCATTCTTGGGATGTAGTCAACGAAGCAATCAACGAAGGATATTTACTAGTACGTGAACAAAAAAACAATATACCGAATAATCTCAAAAATAATTTAAGAAAAACACCTTGGCTAGAATTATTAGGGGACAATTACATAGATAAAGCTTTTCGACTAACCCATCAAGCTGACCCAACAGCAACCTTAGTTTATAACGATTACGGACTTGATTATGATACAGATGCAGACGAAGCAAAACGCAATGCAGTTCTGAATTTATTAGAAAACTTGAAATCAAAAGGAACACCTATTCATGCACTCGGTATTCAAGCACATTTAGACGCTTCAGAAACAAACTTCAATCCCGATAAACTACGCTCATTTTTACGTGATGTCGCTAGCTTAGGATTAAAAATCATGATTACCGAACTCGATGTTACCGATGAAAAATTACCATCCGACATCGAAATGCGCGATCGCATCATTGCCAAAACCTACGAAGACTACCTTTCCACAGTTCTTTCCGAACCTGCCGTGACTACGGTTATTACCTGGGGAATCAGCGATAAATATAGCTGGCTATCCGACTTCAAACCCCGTCCAGACAAAGCAGCAGTTCGTCCTTTACCCTTCGATGCCAATATGAATCGCAAACTCGGATGGAATGCGATCGCACGTGCTTTCGATAATGCTAGGTTGCGATCGTAATTAGGTATCACATTTCTAATAATCGGATATTTAAGGGCTTACAACTTGTCGTTGTAAGCCTTTTTTTGCGATCGGGTAAGCTTCCACAGAAGTAAGTAGTTAGGCAAAATTAAATATATATGCCATTGCGACGTAAGGTAGACGTTTTGGCTACCTTGGGAAGTCACTCCGTGCCTACAGGGCAGCAATCCCAAGGGTTTGGGGTTTTCGGGATGTATAGATATTTTTGCACCACTACTTATTTTTCATTGTCCTAATATGTTAGACATCTCCGAAAAGATGTAGAGACGTAGCATTGCTACCTCTCTACAAGGGTTTCAGGTAACGCATAATTAATTTTCGGAGATGTCTATTAGATATTTCCGAAAATGAGTGTAGAGATGCAATACATCGCGTCTCCTCAAGGGTTTTGGTTTGCATTCTATGGCAGGAAAATTCAGCCCCTACGGTAATTTGGGTATTGATTGGTATTCTCTTACATAAATTAAAAATATATTGTGACAGTTAACAAATCGTCCATTTATTCAATTTAAAAATACATTGTGACAGTTAGTAAATTGTCTGTTTAGTCAAATTAAAAATATATTGTGACAGTTAACAAATCGTCTATTACTAATTAAATAAATCGCTTGTGACAATTGATAATGCGTCATTGCGTGTATTGACGATGTAGTGAATATACTGCATTGTTCCAATAATTAAAGTTAGGAAATAAACTACTAAATTCAGTATTTATATCAGAAGTTCATACAAAACAAAGCTGGATTTACACCATTTTAATCTTACAGAGATTATTATTTAGACATGGTTGAAGTTTCTACGTAAGTGAAAACAATCACGTAAGCAGATACCATTTAGAAAGAACCTCCAGAAATCAGGGTCGCATCAACCAATTTCTTTATCTACCTTTCTTTTTATCTACCACACCAGGGTTACGAAAACACATAAGAAAAAGTAACTTTTCCAAGCATGAAGAACTCTCCACTTTTTTATTCAGGGTGAATGCTCATTTCTTAGAAATAGATAAATTCTTTTGAATCGCAACAGAAACAATACAACAACATCAATAGAATTACAACAAAGAATATGACTTTCATCACTGACATACAAAAAAGTTTGCTACCGACTGATAATCTCGACTTACGCGCTCCTTTGACAGCACAATTACGCAAACGTATCGGTACATTTTGGCTGCGTCAAACTGCTTTAATTAGCCTTGATGGATTTGGTTTATTTCTAGGAAGTAAAATACCTGAAACTTTAACCAACAATCCGGTTTATCCTTGGGTTAAAGACGAATCACCTTCAATGCTATTTGCAATCTTGGGTATTCACATAGGTTTTATTGCACTGCAAGGACTTTACGCACCAGGAAAAAATCGCGGAGATTATTTCAAGCTAATCAAAACCATTTCCCTTTCTTATTTATTGTTCTTCATTTTGAACTTTCTCAACGAATCTACAAGTAGTTTATCGGGTTCTACATTTGTTGCATCTTGGTTGTTAAGTATTTCCCTCACATGTATTGGTAGATTTGCGATTGATACAACAGTCAAGCGATTTCGCAAACAAGGAGTAATTACCTGTCCTACTTATATAATTAGCAGTACTAGAGATAGGGAAAAAGCCACTAAGTTTTTAGAAAAACAAAAATGCTATAACTTAGTTGGTTGGGGTGATGCTAATAGAATTTCTACTAGCAAAGCTAATTTAGATACAATCTTAGAGGAAATATCTCAACTTAATGTCGCGGAAGTATTTATTTGCTCTTGGCAATCTTTGAAAAACCGCATGTTTCTTTACTGGCAATTACGGAATGCAGGTGTAATTGTCCACATTCTGCCCATTGAGTTAGATGCAGTTGAACAAGAATTAGATGTAAAAATGCTAGGTGGCATCCCCGTACTGAATTTGCAACCACCAACAATTGCCGGAATTGATTTTTGGGTTAAACGTAGCTTTGATATCTGCTGTGCTGCATTCTTTGTTCTCCTCGCTTCTCCTATCTACTTATTAATTGCTTTGTTGATTCGATTAGATTCCCCTGGTCCGATTTTCTTCCACCAAACCCGCATTGGTTTACATGGTCGTCCTTTTAAAGTGTGGAAGTTCCGGACAATGGTGACAAATGCAGAGCAATTGATTAAGGAATTGGAAGCAACGAATGAGATGAAAGATGGTGTTCTCTTCAAAATGAAAGATGACCCTCGTATCACTGCTCTCGGTAAGTTCCTACGTCGCTACAGCTTAGATGAGTTACCACAATTGTTTAATGTTGTCTTAGGTGAAATGAGTTTAGTTGGTCCTCGTCCTTTGCCTGTCAGAGATGTTGAGAAGTTTGCTAAACACCACTTTATTCGTGAAGAAGTTCTTCCTGGTGTAACTGGTTTGTGGCAGGTTTCGGGTAGATCGAATATTACCGACTTTGAACAAGTGGTTGGTCTTGATGTTTCTTACATGGAAAATTGGTCGCTGTGGTTAGATTTACGGATTTTGTTTCAGACTGTCAAGGTTGTGTTTGCGAAGGAAGGTGCTTATTAAGGTTTGATGGATTCAATTAAATAGAATCAATTTGGTAGAGACGTAGCGTTGCTACGTCTCTACATTATTTTGGGAAGATGTTTATGGGGTTTTTTATTTAAATAAAATAAGAATCAGGGAAAACAACCGTTTGCCCCTACTTTAATGCAACCGACTCGATTGTTTAGCGGATTTCGTCTAAGTCAACCCATTCGTCGTGGGAAGAGTCGTAACCGTTTTCTCTGCAACTTTCTCGATTGTTGCTCGATACCAATCTTCTTCTTATAGCGGTTCTCTGTCCGATGCAATACAAGGGAGGACAGGGAAACCCTGCCCCTACAAGCTTTGTGATTTAAACTTGTACCTCTCTGATCTGAAAACCGCTATATCCGTCCCAAACTTTAATTGGAAGTTGCTAAATTAACTTGCTTTCCAATCAGACTCAAAAAGTTCGTACCAAAATGCTGGATTTCCAAAAAATTTGCCTGTTGTGGTACTGTTTTATAAATTTTAAATGTCTTCATAATACCCAAAGTTGCAGCACTTTCTAGAGGGCTAATAAAGCTACTATCTCTCTCAAGAAAATGCTCTTGTTTTGTCCAATAATTCATTTGCCTCGCATTCAAAAAATAACAACCAGAATGGGGATTTAAAGCGCGGCAAAAGGTGATTGGTATTCCCATGATTTTCCCTTTAAGTTCTGGTTGTTCTTGCACATTTTGAAACGGTGCAGTCACTCGTGGAAGTAAATCGCCATCAACGTAAGCTTTATTGACAGCAGCATGGCTAGAAATTTCGTAGCGATTAGGTTGAAGTAAATTTAAATTACTAGTTTGTTGAGTAAACCAGTTTAGCTTGATAAAAAACCAAGGGTCTTGAATAATTAAATCATCTTCCAAAAAGCAATAATAATCGTATTTTCCGAGATAGTCCCTCAATACAGCTTGACATTCAAATCCTAACAATAAAGGTTCGACTTGAGTTGGATAATGATGATAGAAATGGGATGGTACAGATAATTGATCGAGAAGATGGTAATCTTGGGTGGTGCAGATAATAATATCAAGTTGACTATCTTTAGTTTGATTGGCTGGTAAAGCTAATTTATGACCAATATCAATAATAGTTTGTGACTGACCAAATAATTGCCGTAAATTAGTAATACTTTGAGTTAAAGCCTGTATCCGTGGTTGGGGATTTTTGCCTTGGGAAGCGTGTTTACCCTTGTCGTGGGGTTGAAAAAAGTGAGGGATGGTACAAAGTATCCGCATGAATTTGCTAAAAATTTTCTTTCTTATTAATTGACTTGCGCGATACCCAACTTCTCCAGGAAGTCAGGTATCTGAAAACTCGCTATTTATCTGTCAATCTAAAAAATGAAGTCGGTTGCATCGACATTGGTAGCAGTGAAGTTAGCCAAAGTAATGGTGTTTGTACCAAACACAGTACCAGAAATTACCGTATTTGCACCAGTTTGAGTCACCGTTAAAGCACCCAAATTAGTTGTAAATGATGTCAAATTAATCTTATCTGCACCATCAGCAAAAGCATTAATTAGGTCATTACCAAATCCGGATGCAAAGATAAAGGTGTCGTTACCAGCACCCCCATTCATGGTGTCGTTACCAGCACCACCAATCAAGGTATCAACAGCACCTCCTCCTTGGAGGATATCATTACCAGCACCACCCACTAATGTGTCGTTACCAGCACCACCAACTAAAGAATCATTACCAGCACCACCATCGAGATAATCGCTTCCTGTATCACCAGTTAAGGTATCATTACCAGCGTTACCAAAAATGTTATCATTTCCGGTTGTACCGTTAATGGTGTTATCCAAAGCATCACCAACAATTAAACCGATCGCATCAACTGCGATCGCATCTGTCAAATCCGCACCAAAAAAGTTCGCATTGGTAAAGTTAACTTTGGATAAATCCGCGTTGGTGAGATTAGTGTTAGTGAAATTTGCACCAGTTGCGATCGCATCGGTCATTTTCACTCCAGTCAAGTTGGCTGCGGTGAAGTTGGAGTTATTAAAATTACCTGTAGAAAGGTCTGCGTTCAGTAAATTTGCACTGGTGAAATTAGCACCAACCGCACTTCCGTTAATGAATACACCTTCTGCATTAGCTTGGGTGAAGTTTGAGCCACTTAAATCAGTAGTATCAAATCTGGTGTTGGTGAGGTTGGTGATAATGTTTCCAGATGCGCTGAAGTCAGAGTTTGTCAGGACTGCATCGTCTATTAACGCACCACTCAGGTCAGCACCACGAAAACTGAGATTAGCAGTTTGACCAGGATCGAGAGGAGCATCACTCAAGGAAACACCACTGAAATTCGCTCGGTCAAAGATGGAGTTTTGCAGAGTTACATCCGTGAAGTTGCTTTGTCGGAAGTCCGCACCTGTCGCATTCACATTTACTAACAGTGTCGCTTCTAAAATTGCTCCTTGTAAGTTAGCATTTGTTAGGTTACTACCTGTAAAATCAGCAGCTTTGAGATTGGCTAAAGACAAATCAGCACGGGTGAAATTAGCATTAGTCAAATTGGGTCGTTCTGATTGTTCACCGCTAATATTGGCTTCCTGGAGAATTGCATCGGTGAGGTTAGCACCAGAGAAATTCATACCACTGGTGTTGATTTTAAATAGGTTAGCCTGTGTTAAATTTGCACCACTGAGATTGACATCCTGCAATGTTGCTTCCGAAAAATTAGCTTGTCTTAAAATTGCACCACTGAAGTTGACACCCTGGAATGTTGCTAAAGAGAGATTGGCTGGATTCGGAAAGTTATTATTGGGGGCAAAAATGGCATTGGATGCATTCACATTAAACCACTGTGACCCTTGAAAATTTGTACCCCGTAAAGCAGTACCGACAAATTGCACATCATTGAGAGTAGCTGCGACGAATGTCGAACCATTCAAGTTTTGACCGTTGAAGTTGTCTCCATTTAGAACTTGACCGTCACGGTTAATAGGTGCCATAGATATATATCCTCAAAGTTTCAAAATTAGTCGGTTGATAGTTTAAAAAGATAGCGAGACAACCCTTCTACGGAAACAAGAATCCCGCAGAAAAATCAATGCCGAATCCAGAAGAAAGATTTTGCAAACTTCAAAAATCTTTCTTACCCTTTCCCCCCCCCTCCACCATTATTTTCTAGTTAAAAAATGAAGTCGCTAGCATCGACATTTGCAGTAATAAGTATCCATACCAAACACCGCACCATAAATCATCGTATTTGCACCTTTTTAATTAAAAAATGAAGCCACTAGCATCGACTATTTTTAATAAAACCAACAAAAATCAGTTCAATTATTTCTCTACCTTCTGCCCTGCACCCAACCACTAGTTTCGTTAAAAAATAAAGTCGGTAGCATCAACATTGGTAGCAGTGAAATTTGCCAAGGTAATAGTACTTGTACCGAAAACAGAACCGGAAATAATGGTATTTGCAGGATTTGTAGTACTTTGAGCCACTGTTAAAGCACCAAAACTAGTGGCAAATGCTGTGAGGTCAATTTTGTCTGCACCATCTGCGAAAGCGTTAATCCGATCGCCACCAAACCCTGATGCAAAGATAAAGGTATCATTCCCAGCGCCACCATTCATGATATCATTACCAGCCCCACCAGTGAGTTTATCAGCACCACCCCCACCAGTGAGGTTATCAGCACCAGCACCGCCAATCAGGGTATCAGCACCAGCTTCACCAGTGAGTTTATCATTGCCGTTACCACCACTGAGATAGTCATTACCATCGCCACCATTTAGGTTATCAGCGCCATCACCGCCGTCGAGATAATCATTACCAGCAACACCAGTGAGGGTGTCATTACCAGCATTACCAAAGATGTTATCGTTCCCACCTGTGCCGTTGAGGGTGTTGTTTCCACCGTCGCCAACGGTGAGACCCACGGTATCTACTAGAGTAGCACCTGTCAGGTTCGCCCCGATAAGGGTGGCATTGGTAAAGTCGGTTTTTACCAAGTTGGTATTGGTCAAGTTAGCATTGGTGAAGTTAGAACCAATAAAGCTGCCAACTTCCAAGCTCGCGCCAGTCAGGTTGGCGTTGGTAAAATTGGTGAGGTTATCGCCAGCTCCTTCTTTCAAGTCCGCACCAATCAGGCTAGCACCTGTAAAGTTGGCTCCATCCAAATTACTTTTTTGAATAAAAGCGTTATCTAAATCGGCATTTATCAAGCTGGCGTTGTTGAGGTTTGCAGTCTCTAAATTTGCACGAGTTAGGTTGGTGCTATCAAGATCGGCTCCTGTGAGGTTAGCTCCTTTTAAGTTCCCGTCTGTGATGTTAGCACCTGTGAGGTTAGCACCTGTGAGGTTGGCTATTTCCAATAAAGCATTGTCTAATTGGACTCCACCTGTGAGGTTGGCTCCTGCTAGAGTAGCTCCTTTGAAATTAGCTCTGCTCAGATCAGCTCCGATGATTATGGCATTAGTCAGATCGGCTGATTCTAAAAATACATTTTCCGCTACTACTTGAGTGAGATTGGCTCCCACGAGATTGGCTCCCACGAGATTAGCGTTGTTTAACTGTGTCCGAAATACCTGACCGTTAGAAGCTGTATAAGAAGCAAAGTTCACACCATTTAAATTTAGGTCTTCCGCTTTGGCGTTATCCAAAATAGCGCCACTCAACTTACTACCGCTAAAGTTAGAGTCAGGAAAACTTAAACCTGTTAAATCGGTCGCCTTAACTACTAGTACGCCGTTTCGTACAGCGTCAAAGGGGCGAAAATCAGCATTGCTGAAATCAACGTCTTCTATACTAGCGCCAACCAAATTCGCACCACGAAAACTCAGTGTTGTTGGTATTGGCTGTCCTGTTCCTGGATCTATAGCAGGTGCTGTATCAGTAATTCCAATTCCGCTCAGATTGGCAAGGTCAAAAATGACATTGCCACCAATTCAATATCAGTAAAATTAGTGAGGCTAAAGTTAGCATTAGTCGCATCTAAATTGATCAATCTTGCCCCTTCCAAGTCAGCCCCTTGAAGGTCGGCATCTATTAATTTAGCACCAGTAAAGTTAACGCCTTTGAGCTTGGCAAGCGATAAATCTGCACCAGTCAGGTTAGCATTTGTGAGATTATTGAAAATCCCATCTGGTTCGCCACTCAGGTCAGCTTCAGTCAAATTTGCATTGACTAGATTCGCATTTAGGAAATTACTGCCTTTGATATTAGCTTTGAAGAAGTTGGCACGAGTTAGGTTTGTACTAGTAAAGTTAACGTTATCGATTATGGCTAAGGAAAAATTAGCATCAGTTAAATCTTGACTACTAAAATTTACGCCTATTAGGGTTTGCGAACTGAAGTTTTGTGGCATGGTATGTTACGGTAGGATGTTAGGAGTTTAAGCTGGTTGTTTAACTTCCGCAGGTTGTGGCTGGGAAACTTGTTGTTGCAGTTGCTTTTGTAAGCAGGCAAATAAGAGTTATTTGAGCAACCGTTGCTCTATAGACTCGTCCACTAAGACTGATATAAACTTTTCTAACTGGAGTCTTAGGGCGCGTCAGTTAACTACGTTGATTTTTCAAGTTTTTGGCTGACGCACCCTAAAAACTACAGTTTCATCTTGCCCAGGGAAACATCCTTTTATAGATTCCCGGCTTCTTCAAGAAGTCGGGGATATGAATACCCACGACTTAGGCTGATTTTTGGATTTTTAATGGTTCTTTAGTAGTTGCAAGTTGAAGCTGTTCTTGTAACCAAGCGGAAAACAGTTCATTTAGCAATTTCTGTTTCATCGGTTCGTCTAATTTAGCTGGTAAAAGCTTTTCCAAACGGACAATAATCCACCATTCACCAATTCGGGTTGGAGGTGATAATTGACCTGGTTGATTAATAGTTAAAATTTGAGTTAACTGGGTATGGGGTGACGATAAAGGAACTGGTCCAATTAAACCCCCAGTAGTAGCCTCTGTACCCTCTGAATACTGTCTAGCAAGTTCGGCAAAGGGTTGCTCATCTTCCAAGAGACGGAAATAGATTTCTCGCGACAAATCAGCATCCTTGAGACGAATCAAAGAGTAAATAACCTGATCTAATTGGGGTTTGCGTTGCCGAAAATAGGATTCTAACTTGTCACCCCAAGTCGCTTGTTGAAACTTCTCAATTCGTAGTTTGCGAGTTGCTAAGTTAATAAATTGCGCTTCCGTCAATCCCTGCTGTTGCAACCAAGCTTGACGCTCAACTTCCAATTTTAGTTTATGTTGTTCGCAAAACTCCTGCTGACACTTATCTACCTCAGACGGTGTACAATCAAAAGATGCGATCGCATCATCAATAATTACTTCTTGTTTTAATTTTGGTAATAGTTGATACTGAGTCAACAAGGGAATAATTTCTGGAACTGTCAGACGGCGATTATTGATCCGTAAAGCTTCCATTGGCAATTGAGTGATTTTTTCTAACTCCTGCCGTTTCCCTGTTCCGAAACTATCCTTATTTAATAATAATTTTTCTTCCTTCTTAATTACCTGAGCAGGGAAAATTAACTTTGGATTATCTGCTTGTTTTTCTTCCTTTTTAATTCCCTGACTAGGTAAAATCAATTTATGATCGTCTGTTTGTTTGTGTAACCATTGTAGATTTCGGGGTAATAATACCGACAAATTATAGTACTGCTCGATGGTTTCCCTGGCTTTAGCGCGAATTTGCGCCATTCGATCTGGATGTGAGAGTGCTTCCTCGATTCGGGAACAGATTTCTTCGGGTGAGAAAAAGTCTGCCAACAAGCCATTTACCCCATCTTCAATCACTTCCATCACAGGAGCAGTTCTCGAAGCCACCACCAAGCAACCTGTTGAAAGAGATTCTAATAAAGACCAGGATAAAACAAAAGGACGGGTTAAATAAACATGGACAGAAGAAGCTTGCAAAACCTGTAAATATTCTGAGTAGGGTAGCCAACCAGTAAAATGTATACGGCTTTGATCGATGGGGAATTTATCCAACATCAAATCTTTATAGCTTTGACCATTAGCCAATTTTTTCCCGTAAGCGACTCGATTCTCCCCGACAACCACCACATGACAATTAGGTCGTCGCTGTTGCAACAAAGCCACCGCTTCCATAAACTGCGGAAAACCCCGATAAGGCTCCATGCCTCTAGTCGCATAAGTGACAATCTCATCCACATGGGAAAGGTCGAGTTTATTACTTGCTAGAACTAGCTTTGAACCCGATTGAGGACGGAAAAAATCAGTATCAATGCCATCATGCAGAACATTAATTTTACTTTGGAATTCTGATGGAAACTGTTGATGTTGCCAATAAGTTGGGGAAAGACCGCGATCGCAACTGTACAAATCCTGCAAAATCGGCGCATTTTTGATGCGAATCCGGGCTTCATCGTCATAACTCAGGGGTTCATTGGGGTCAAAATCGGCATCAGAACCATGAGCGTGATAAAACCACTCAAAATAACATAAAAATTTAGCTTCAGGAAAAATATCTTTAATAAATAAAGTTGGACCCCAACCCGAATGACCGTAAACCACATCAGGTACAAATTCCCTAGCCTTTAACTGTTCTGCCATGCGAAAAACAGCCTGACCCTGAAGAACAGCATTTTCCAGAGGTCTAACATAGTGGTGGGTTTCCGGTCGAGCTTCCCGTTTCGCCTGATAAAAAACCTTGTTAACACCAGGTATGCTTCCTTCACGGCGAGTAGTACCGAAAAAAACCTGGTTACTACTGTCCTTGGCTAAAGCTGCGGCGACATGGCGAAATTGAGCCGGAAAATTAGGATGTAAAAATAATATTCTCATGGCAGTTTTCAAATTGATAAAGATTTTTCTCCAATTCTTCCATTTCAGAAGAACTGGAGATTAAAATAGTCTGATTCCGAAGAGTAGCAAAAGCGAATTCTGACGACGCTGCTACCCTCCGGTCTGTGTGGCAATTTATCAGGTGCGTGCTAGGTTTTTACCAAGTACAATCCTGTAGTTGCCCATGCTTTAAGCAAGGAAGTCTGACTCTGTAATTTGTACGTTAATTACAGTTGCCAAGATTTCGCTAGTTTCTGTCAATGTAATTACAGAATTGTTGCCGCTAGCACCGATTGTTACGAGACCGAAATCAAAGTCGATGAAGTCTTGACCCTTAACAAAGCCTTGAATTCTGTCACCTAGAGGAGCTGGTACTGGTGGCTCACCGGGACCTGCTGGCTCAAATCCTGAATCTTCCAATATAAAGATGTCAAAACCAGCTCCACCAATAAGTGTGTCACCTGCAATTTGACCTTCAGCATCTGCACCACCAGAGATGGTGTCATTTCCAGCTCCACCAACAACACTATCAGCACCAGAACCGCCATTGAGGAAGTCATCACCAACTCCACCAAGGATGGTGTCATTTCCAGCAAGACTTACATCTCCACTGTCGCCAGTGATAGTGTCATTTCCATCAAGTCCACTGAGGAAGTCAGCGCCTTCTCCACCATCAATCAAGTCACCTTCAATACCACCAGTGATGCTCTCAGTACCAGCTCCGCCTAAGAGAGTGCTAGCACCTGCACCACCATCAAGAACGTCGTTACCATCACCCCCATCGAGGGTATCAATACCATCGCCACCAAAGAGAAAGTCATTTCCGGCACCGCCATAGAGATAGTCATCGCCACCATTACCGACTAAGGTGTCAGAGCCGCCTGGCAATGTACTCTCACTGTCTTCCCCGTAAATGGTATCATTACCGCTTGCACCGACTACGGAGTCCGCACCACCAGAAATGCTGTCATCTTTTGTGCCATCCCCATAGAGTAAGTTACCCTGGGTGCTAAGACCAATTACGGTGTCATTATCAGCACCACCCTTGACGGTATCTTCAAAACCACCGTAAACCCAGTCGTTTCCAGTACCACCATCAACTAAGTCTTTAGAGGCTTCGTCGGGATCAGTGATGCTTGTACCACCGGATAGGGTGTCAGCACCGGCTTCACCATATACTTCGTCTTCTCCTAGTCCTCCAAAAAGTTGGTCATTACCTTCTCCACCACGGATGATATCATTACCATCTTCACCAAAGAGCCGATCATTTTGAAGCCCTCCATCTAGAGAGTCTTCATCAGCACCACCATAAAGCCAGTCAGCACCGTTTCCACCGAAAAGTTCGTCCTTACCGTTTTCACCTCTGAGTGTATCAGCACCAATACCCCCATCTAGTAAGTCTTCTTCTTCACCGCCAAATAAGCGGTCATTACCGTCTTCACCATATAAGCTGTCCTTGCCAGCTTCACCATAGAGCCAGTCGTTATTATTGAGACCATTAGGGCTATTTCCACCGTTGATCAGGTCTTCTTTGTCAGCACCTCTTAGGGTGTCATTACCGCCAAGACCATTAATTGTATTTCCTTCGTTTGCAACACCTGTGAGATTATTTGCTGCATTAGTTCCATTAATGATTGCCATACTTTGAGGTTCCTTGTTTCCGAATAGCTTTTTACTACTCTGCATGTGTAGATGCACAATACAGATTGCCTTGCTACCATTTTCACTATTTCCACAACTTCTCTGATCTCCTAGCAATTCCGCTAGTCAAAAGAGGTTTAGGAAATAAAGACAAAATGATAACGATAAGTTACAGTCACTTTGACTTAATCACTGGTGAATCTATATTTCTTAAATCCAACCGATGTTGAATTCAGGTGGGAAATGCAATTTCCACGACTCTTGGTGATTAATAGCGACAAATTTTCCAAATCTTAGTTTTCAAATCTTGCCAAAAACAATTGACACCAGCGATGAATGCTCGATCAACTTGTACAGAAACTCAAATAGGCTTGCTCAGAAGTTAATACTCCCCATTCAACCTTTTGTGTCTATACAGCTTCACCGTCAAAGGACGTTTGTCTGGAGAGCAATGAGACTGTTCACTTCACAGTCTGATTTTTACCCTGAAGACTACATAACTTCCTTTAATCCTTTAACATACTTCACAAATCAAGTGTTGCCATTTTGGCAGAGATTATGATAGACTTAGTAAATGCAAGCGGTTAAAACCCGATAAATTAAATCCCGCGAACATTTTCCTTTTTATTCAGTTTCCACAGATACGCAACCCCTTCAGCAGTTACATAAACCGCCTACGCTGTACCCGTGATTGTCTAGAGTCCCAATCAAACTTGTAATCCAATAATATTTAGTTTTTTGAAGACAATTCAGGTCTTGCAGAGGTGCTTCACTCAATCCCATCAGAGGTTACGCCAAGTTAAATATATACTGTGATCGCTACCCTGTGGGTAAACACGGAGTGGCTTCTGTAAGTACGCTTAGAGCGTAGCTTGCTTCTCCACTTCGGAGTACACAATGACGAGAGTTTGAGATTTTCGCAAAGTTTAAATATTTTTGCACTACCACTTACTAGGTAAGTATAAATCACTTTTTGCTGTTTTTGTAGAAATTGACTGAAGTATTAAGCCTGCTTTTAAATAAAGTTCCTTTGTTATTAGGAGCATTTTGGTCATTGTCATTCATATTCAGAAACAAATTTATTGTTTAGATTAAGTACTTGCAGTTCAAGGAATCTCTTGTCTGAAAGCCATTAGTCAATTTGTATGAACCTGGCTAAAGAAAGATAAATCCAAAAACATAACGATTATTTGCTCATCCCCATCATAGAGACATTAGCCATCATTTGATATTCCGGGGGATAATAAAGATTATTATAGGCTCAAAAGTAGAGTCGAGCCGGAAAAGTTGTACTAAGGATTTCATCATTAATTATCACTGGCTTTAGCTGTCGTATTTAAGTACTTTGAGGTAATAAACATTCACAACATGCGTAAACCATTTGTGACTGTCAAAATCTTTTAGCAGGGAAAAGTCAGGGAACTTACACACTCAACGTTCATTCAGGAGTATAGGTGTTATCAATTTACTTGTCAATCCAAAATAGATGAGAAAATTCTCATAATTCTGTTATTATTTCCCTTTTAGGCTCATTTTATAAGTATTTACACTTAAACAAAAAGTAATATATTTTCATAAATCGAGAAGAAGAGAGTAAACAACGGAAATGACCATATCAACTCAATACCTAATTGTCATCAATTGCAGATATAATTGGGGGTATGACCCCTCACCCATATCTGCGATCGCATCTAAGTAAAAAAAAAATAATTTCAGCAACAATACTGAAATTAATTTTTGGCATGTATAAATACCCTCAGTTGACAGGAAACGTTGATTTTGTGTATTTTGTCTGCAAATACCTCTTTAGATAGATGGAAACTTGTGCAAGTATGGGATTTTAATGGTACTTTAGTGATGCTGGATATAAACCCGATAAATTTTATCTTCGCGCATACAGACCCCAAATATTAAATCAAGTCAATCTCTGTTGGGAGTTGGTATGTCTGTTGCTGCGGATCGGTTTTTTGGCTTTATCGTTGAACTCAAGGGTTTTGAAAAATTACGGGATGAAGTAGTATCTGATTTATTAGAAGATATTCAGCCGACTCGTTATCGCGTTGGACAGAGGTTATTGGGTAAGGAGAAAATACCCGATCGTATCAATATTATTTATGAGGGAAAAATCCGTTTATTAGCCGATGATCCTCGGACTAATACTCCCACGACTCTGATGTTTCTGGAACCTGGGGATATAGTCGGTGAAATTGGGCTTTTGCGGGGGTTGGGGTGTGAGACTGCGATCGCATCTAGTGAAGTAACGTGTTTAACATTGGATGCAAGTAAATACTTGTATTTGCTTTCTCATTATCCAGCTTTTGCTCAGGTGCGTCAGGATTGCTGTCATTTATTGGAAGTGTTTGAGGTATTGGCAGCACAACCAGAGGTGCAAGCGAATGCGAGGATTAATTTGAAAGAACTTGCTCAAAATGCGATCGCGGCAGCAAAGGTGGATTATTTACCACCGGGAAAAACTCTGTTGAGTAGGTTAGATCGGCAAAGAGTTTGGTTTGTCAGTGGTGGTGGAACTGTTAAAAGTATTCAAAATATTTCCCCCGGTTCCCAATTGGAATTATTAAATAACGAAGGGAAATTAGAAGTTATTGGGAAAATACCAGCGCGTTTAGTTGGTTTACTTGAGTCAGATTTACGAGTTCTAAATCAAGAGCAACATTACCAGATTGAGGAGAATTTGAGTGGGGAATTAGAGGAAATAGAGATTCCCTATGCGTCGTCTGATGAGTTTGTTACACCCGATAGGAATGGGGATAGGCAGCAGAAACGAAAATATCCATTTTTCTCTGGGAAAGGGCAATTAAATTCTGCGATCGCTTGTTTTCAAATGGTATCCAAACATTTACAGATGCCATTTCGTCGGGAGATTATTAATCGAATTTTAACTGAGAATAGCAAGCGTTCTGGAGTTATATCTTTTCAATTATGTGCTTATTTAGCCGAGTTAATTGGATTGAAATCGCAATTAATTGATATCCCGATTGCTCGGATCGATCGGATTCCCACTCCAGCATTAATTCGCTATCAAGATAACTTTGCTGTTCTGTATGAAACAAGCAAAAATATTGTTATTTTAGGAATACCTTCCCAAGGAATTCAGCGTTTTCAAACCAAGGAATTGGCACAGGAGTTGGAGAATGAAGAAAATAATATTTCTCCACCCAAATTGCGCGTACTACTGCTGTCTGCGACTAAAAATACACCGCAAGAGCGGTTTAGTCTACAGTGGTTTACCCCCTATCTCTGGCGCTATAAACGGGTATTAACAGAAGTCTTTATTGCTTCTTTCTTTGTACAATTAGCAGCGTTAGTAAATCCTCTAGTTGTGCAAATTATTATTGACCAAGTAATTGTGCAGAATAGTACAAAAACCCTGCATATTTTTGGTGGTTTACTAGTAGTAGTAGCCCTATTTGAATCCCTATTAACAGCATTAAGAACCTACCTGTTTGTGGATACAACAAATCGGATTGATATGGGTTTGGGTTCACAAATCATTGACCACTTATTACGTCTTCCTCTGAATTATTTTCAAAAACGACCAGTCGGAGAATTATCAACCCGGATCAATGAACTAGAAAATATTCGCCAATTTCTCACAGGTACAGCGTTAACTGTGGGTTTAGATGCATTATTTTCAGTTATTTATATAATTGTCATGCTGTTTTACAGTTGGCAATTAACTCTCGTGGGTTTAGCAACAATTCCCTTATTTATCTTACTAACCTTAATTTTTTCACCTTTAGTAAGGAGACAACTACGCAAAAAAGCTGAACAAAATGCTATTACCCAGTCCTATTTAGTTGAGGTATTATCGGGAATTCAGACGGTTAAAGCTCAAAATATCGAATTGCGATCGCGCTTTTCTTGGCAAGAGCGTTACGCTAATTATATTGCCTCTGGATTTAAAACGGTTGTGACTTCAACGATTGCTAGTTCTGCCAGTAATTTTCTCAATAAACTCAGCAGTTTACTAGTGTTATGGATGGGTGCTTATTTAGTGGTGCAAGGGGAATTAACATTAGGTGAATTAATCGCTTTTAGGATTATTTCTAGTTATGTGACTAGTCCTTTATTAAGGTTAGCCCAACTTTGGCAAAGTTTCCAGGAAACAGCTTTATCTTTAGAACGTTTGAGCGATATTATTGATACTCCTCAAGAAGCTGAAAATGACCTGAATAATATTCCTTTACCAGCAATTACTGGTACAGTCAAATATGAGAATATTCATTTTAGATTTAGAACCGATGGACCACTGCAATTGTGTAATATTAATCTAGAATTTACTTCTGGAGAATTTGTCGGTATCGTGGGTGGAAGTGGTGCAGGTAAAAGTACTTTAATTAAGCTATTAATTAGACTTTATGAATCTGAATCAGGCAGAATATTAATTGATGGCTACGATATTTCTAAAGTTGATTTAAACTCCCTCAGACGGCAAGTTGGATTTGTTCCCCAAGATTCTTTACTATTTGAAGGAACTATTCAAGAAAATATTGCCTTAACTAATCCCGACGCAACCACAGATGAAATTATTGCAGCTGCAAAAATTGCCGCAGCCCATGACTTTATTATGGACTTACCCAACGGTTACAATACCAAAGTCGGTGAGCGTGGTGGATCACTATCAGGAGGACAAAGACAAAGAATTACGATCGCTCGTTCTGTTTTGCAGAAACCCAAATTATTAGTGTTAGATGAAGCAACTAGTGCCCTAGACTATCTCACAGAAAGGCAAGTTTGTCTCAATCTAGCTCAAGCATTTCAAAATAGTACGGTGTTTTTTATCACTCACCGTTTGAACACCATCAAACATGCAGATAGAATTGTTGTCATGGATGCGGGTAGGGTAATTGAGCAAGGAACCCACCATCAATTAATGGCACAGGAAGGTCATTATTTCTATCTCTACAACCAACAAGAAGTGAATCTGTAATTGAGTAATGATGTTTTTAAAAATATCTTCGTCAGATTTCTGAGTGAGAACGTAGTATCAAAACTTGCTATATATGGACTCTGGAGTCACAGCCGAATATATAAAGCCGATATTTGTTTTAGCTGAAAATCTTGACGGCAAAAATGTTTTTGCCATTCATAGTTTTGGTGAAAGTATTGCTTTAAATTAGATATTTTTCACCTTTCTCCAAATCTCTCTCCGACAAGAAGAAAGACTTTGAAACTGATATTGACTGGTGAATCAAACCTAGAGAATTTTTAGATTCACCACATGTCGAGTAATTCCAATTAATTTGGAAAAGATATCATCAAGACGTAGAGAAAGGTAATTAGACACATTGTTTCCCTATTCCCGGTTCTTTATTTCCTTCTGAAACTGTATCAATCTAAAATCTAAAATCGCAATGACTAAACTAGATAATTACCAACAGAATGGTAGAAATAGTCACAAAAATCATGAAATCGGTACTAAGTTATTAAAATCAAAGAGATTAATAACTGAAACCAAAACTCCTGAATCTCCCGTCACAAAACTTGCGGATAACACCCATCAACCCAGCTTTGAGCAATCTGTAGTTCTACGTCAATCGCCAGTTTGGTCTCGTGCGATTATGGGGACTTTAGTTGGTTTAGCATGTTTTGGAATCGCTTGGGCATCTATAGCCAAAATTGAGCAAGCGATTCCAGCAGTTGGTCAATTGAAACCCCAAGGAAGCGTTAAAGAAATTCAAGCATCGGTGGGTGGGGTTGTTAAACAAGTTTATGTGAAAGATGGACAGAAGGTAAAATCTGGAGATTTATTGCTAATTTTTGATTCGACTGCTACGAGCGCGGAATTAAAATCCCTGCTGAAAATTCAGGCTGGTTTGATGCAGGAAAACCAAATTTATCGTCGATTAATACAGGATAATTTATCTGTTGCTGCATCTAATAGAAATCTGGGAATTTCTTTATCTCAAGAAGCTAATTCGATTCTAAAAACCCGGACAGCATTGCTTGCAGAGAATCAATTATTGCGGAGAGAATTGACAGATTCAAATAATATTTCTGGATTAGGAAGTGATGAACAAACACGTTTACAAACTGCTCGAATAGAATTAGATAGTCGCGCTAGTGTATCGCGCTTGGAGATAGAAAAAATCAGGAGATTATTGGCACAAAATGCCATAAAAATCATTGATACACAATCGACTTTAGTTCTGGAAACAGAAATTCTCGGTAAATTACAAACCTTATCAAGAGAAGGTGCGATCGCACAGCTACAATATCTGCAACAACAAAATAAGGTTAAAAACTTAACTGCACAAGTAGCTCAATTATTAGAAGAACAAAAACGCCTGCAATTTGATATTCAACAAGGGCAGCAAGAGGTTAAAAATACAGTAGCTGTTTCTCAGAAAAATATTTTGGAAAAAATTACGACTAATAAAAATAAAATCGCGGAAATAGAAAGCCAATTTACCAAAATTTTGCTAGATAATGAAAAGCAACTAGCGGAAATAAATAGTAAAATTTCCCAAGTACAATTAAACGCCAAATACCAAGAACTGCACGCACCAATCGCGGGAACCATCTTTGACCTAAAAGCTGGCGATCGTGGTTTTGTGACTAGAGCCAGCGAAAAACTTCTCTCGATTGTACCTGACGAGCAATTTATCGCCGAAGCCTATATAACCAATAAAGATATTGGCTTTGTTCGGGAAGGAATGAAAGTAGATGTGAGAATCGATTCTTTCCCCTTTAGCGAATTTGGAGGCATTAAAGGAGAAATTGCTTCAATTGGTTCGGATGCGCTACCACCAGATGAAAACTATCGATATTATCGTTTTCCCACAAAAATTAAATTGAATCAACAATCACTCGATGTTAAAGGTCGAAAAATATCTTTGCAATCAGGAATGTCTATTACTGCAAATATTAAGATACGCGAAGAAAGAAGCGCTATCAGTTTATTTACAGAATTATTTACCAAGCAAATCGAAAGCTTGAATGAAGTCCGCTAGTAGTTAAGGTGTCAACTTAAGCTAAATCCCTTTTACCATCTCGTTTCCATGCTCTGCGTGGAAATACTTGCTTGGAGACTCTAGCTTCCAGTCGTTATTAGGAAGCTGGAACCTCCTAAATATGCACTCCCACGCAGAGCAAGACTTTTACCTTAAGTTGACACCGATGGGTAATACCCCACTCCTACTATTCTGGCAAAATGCGATCGCCTTCCCTCAAGTTAATTAAACCGGAAGTAATAATTTGCTCTCCTGGTTTCAATCCTTCGAGAACTTGATAGTTGTCACCTTTGAGATGACCGAGTTTGACAGGTTGATGTTTAGCAACTAATTGAGATGACAAACCCGACGTTTGTGTTTCCGCAACATACACAAACGTTTCTCTACCGACACGGGAAATAGCTGTTGCTGGCACTGATACCCCTGGACGCTGTTTCCAAATTAACCTGGCACGGAGGAATTGGTCTGCTTTTAGCTGGTTTTTGGAATTATCGTACAGCGCTTTGACTAGTACGGATTGGGTATTATTTACAAGTTTGGGAGAGACGGAAAACACGCGGCTAGTACCCACAGTACGCCCTTGAATATCCATAATTTCCACCAACATTCCATTTTGAAGCTTAGGTGCTTGTTCGATGGGTACAAAGACATGCACCTCCAACGGGTTATTTTGAGTGATGGTAAATAACTGCGTTGATGTACCGACAACATCGCCAACTTTAACGGGAATTTCGCCAACAGTACCAGTGAAAGGGGCAACAATACGATAATTTTGCGGCTTGATTGATGGTTGTTGGATGTTGAGTTGGGGCTGTTGAACGGCTTTTTCCGCTTTTACTATAGCTGCTTTTTGTGCCTGAATTTTGGATTCAGTCGTGTTTAAATTTGTTTTTGCTGTAGCGAGACGGATAGCATACTGGTCTTTCGTTTGTCGGGGAATAGCCCCTTGAGATGCCAGGGTATTGTAGCGGTCAAATTCCTGTTGGCTTGATTTCAACTCAGCTTGTTGGCTAATGCGATCGCTCTCTAATGCTCTGAGGGTAGAACGGTCAATTTCCAGTTGGGATTGTGCTGCTAAAGTTGCGGGATTGACAGCAGGGTTGAGGTTCGGAATTAATGCTTGTGGTTGACGAAAATCAATCTGTGCTAGCGATGAACCTTGTTTAACTGTGTCTCCCGACTTCGCCAGAATTTGGGTAATTTGCCCTTGAATAGGCGATCGCATTATCTCAGAACGGCGGGATTCGAGGCTAGCGACAAATTCTGATGTTTCTTGAACAATACCCGGTTTGAGGATTAATAGCTTGACAGGAACTCCGGAAACTTGTTGTTTTGTAGCGGTTGTAGCGGTATTTGTTGGGGTTGTTGGGGTTCCGGGAACAAAAAAACGCCAAGCAGCAAATCCTGCTCCTGCTGCACCAAGCATAACTAACAAAGACCAAATCCACCGACGTTTGGTTTGTGGAGGATCTAATACTGTTGGGGAGGAGTTTTCGTCAAAATCGGTTTGCGGTTCGGAAGGTGTCATGACTTACGGGAACTTGATAGGTGGATTAAGAAGCGAATGGAATTTGCCAGGTAAAGCTAATGCTAAAAATGAAGAGAATATGGGGTGGCATCCAGAAATACTATTTTCATCTGTTTTGGCTTATCTATTAAAAAGTTGCTGATAAATTTAAGCTTACAGATGAACTTCGCTTCTTGTCCTATTAGTTTTTGCGGAAAATTTTGAAGAGGATGGTGCTAATTTTTGTTGTCTTTATCTGCGTGTAGCTAATAGTTTGTTGCAGATTGCTTGAGTTTTTTGAATGCGTTGGTAAAAAAGATGACTCTTCCCAAGAAATTAGGTAAATTACTTGGAAATGAGTTAAAAATATCGCGATACCGTATTCGTCGCATTTGGTAGTCCAATTACCGATGCGATCGCAGCACAAAAATAAATTCCTTGCAGATATGATTTTGAACGGGAAAGTTTCGCTCAGTTATAGCTTCAAAGATTTTGCTAACGCCAAAACTTTTCATCTATACACCTCTGCATCTCGCAGCAACTTACCAGCACTATCTTTCCCTGACAAAATTGGTTCCTCGTTCAAAGACCAAGGAATCGCTAAATCGGGGTCATTCCAAAGAATACAGCGCTCATATTCTGGAGCGTAATAGCTGGTGGTTTTGTACAAAAACTCGGCATATTCAGACAACACCACAAAACCATGAGCAAAACCTGGTGGAATCCAAAACTGTTGCTTGTTTTCTGCACTAAGATGGACACCAACCCATTGTCCAAAAGTTTTGGAGCTTTTTCTCAAATCTACAGCCACATCAAATACTGAACCAACCACTGCCCGTACCAGCTTTCCTTGAGGTTGCTGAATTTGGTAGTGCAAACCCCGCAATACATTTTTTGCCGAACGGGAATGATTGTCTTGGACGAAATGTGCTGAGATACCAGCCTTTTCTAATAAAACTTGCTCGTTATAGCTTTCATAAAAGAAACCGCGACTATCCCCAAAAACTTGCGGCTCAATTATTAATACATCGGGAATTTCTGTTTGGATTACTTTCATTGCAACACCTTTTTTATCTGCAATAAATCCTGCTCTAATTTAACTTTGGCAATGCTTACATCTTTTTGTTGTTTAACTTCGGAATGTTCTTCATTTTCTAATATTTCTAACAGATAACGACCGTAGCTATTCTTCGCCATAAATTCAGCTAACTGACGTAACTGTATTGAATTAATATATCCTAAATTATAGGCAATTTCTTCTATACAAGCAATCTTTAATCCCTGTCGTTCTTCTAAAGTCTGAATAAAATTAGCCGCTTGATGTAGCGATTCATGAGTACCAGTATCTAACCAAGCATATCCTCTACCTAAAACTTCTACTTGCAGTTGTCCCCGTTGCAAATAAGCCAGATTTACATCGGTAATTTCCAATTCTCCGCGAGCGGAAGGTTTTAAATTAGCAGCAATTTCCACAACCTGAGAATCATAAAAGTAGACTCCTGGTACGGCATATTTTGACTTGGGATACAACGGTTTTTCTTCAATACTAATTGCTTTTCCAAAAGCATCAAATTCAATTACACCATATTGTCTTGGGTCTTTTACTTGATAGCCAAATACTAATCCACCTTCTTTTAAAGTGGCAGTTCGAGCTAGTACGTCTACCAAACCATGACCATAAAAAATATTGTCACCCAAAATCAAACAAACTGATTCATTGCCAATAAAATCGTTCCCCAGAATAAAAGCCTGTGCTAATCCCTCTGGTTTTGGCTGTTCAATATAGCTAAACTGTAAACCCCATTGACTACCATCCTTGAATAACCTTTGAAATAATGGTAGATCGGTAGGTGTAGAAATAATTAAAATCTCTCGTATTCCTGCCAGCATTAATATAGACAAGGGATAGTAAATCATCGGCTTGTCATAAACAGGCATCAGTTGTTTACTAACAACATGAGTTAAAGGATAAAGACGTGTTCCAGAACCACCAGCAAGAATAATACCTTTCATTTTTCCTCACATAGATTTGAAGAAGCGATATATCGCATCTCTACATTGTTTGCTCATGAATTAGAATTAAATTCAATTGCTAAATTATTATTTATTTTCACATCTACTACCATAATTTTGTTTAATCCAATTTTGGTATGCACCGGAACGCACTGATTCAACCCAAGCAGAATTATGCAAATACCACTGAACAGTCTTTAATAAACCACTATCAAAATTTTCCTTGGGCTGCCAATCTAGCTCCCGTTTGATTTTACTACAATCAATAGCATATCTTCGATCGTGACCAGGACGGTCTTTTACAAAAGTAATTAGAGAAGAATAAAGAAAATCAGATTTAGGAGCTAATTCATCAAGAATCGCACAAATTTTTTCGACAACACTTAAGTTAGTTTGTTCATTTAAACCACCGATATTATAAGTTTCTCCAATTTTTCCCTGTTTCAAAACAAGATAAATCGCTTCGCAATGGTCGGTGACGTATAACCAATCTCTAACATTTTGACCATCTCCATATATCGGTAAAGATTTACCCTCTAAAGCATTGAGAATAATTAAAGGAATCAGTTTCTCTGGAAACTGCCGTGGACCATAATTATTCGAGCAATTTGTCGTTAAAGTTGGTAGACCATAGGTATGATAATAAGCCCGGACAAAATGGTCTGAGGCAGCTTTAGAAGCTGCATAAGGACTGTTAGGTGCATAGGGGGTATCTTCCCTAAATGCAGGTTCTGTTTGATTTAGGGAGCCGTATACTTCGTCTGTAGATACATGCAAAAAGCGAAACTGCTGCTGCTTTTGAGATGAAAGTTTTTGCCAATAGATTTTACTCGCTTCCAGCAGTTTAAATGTTCCAACTACGTTTGTTTGCACAAAATCTTCTGGGCTGAGTATGGAGCGGTCAACATGGCTTTCGGCGGCAAAATTAATGATTGCCTCTGGCTGATATTGTTCTAGTAAATAACTGACTAGCTCTAGATTACTAATATCGCCTGACACGAAATGGTAATTTGTATCTTCTTGCAGTTCAGCCAAGGTTTCTAAGTTGCTAGCATAGGTCAATTTATCTAAATTAACTATGTTAGCCCATCCCTCATTCCTAGCCATAAGAACAAAATTAGCACCAATAAATCCGGCTCCACCTGTTACTAATATAGTTGGCATTTTTCTTCCAAATTATAAAACACATCTATTTAAATACAAAAATATCAAAGGTTAGTAATTTAAATGAATTCATCACTAATTTTTTAGCATTGATTTGGTTGTACTTTTTTATGTAGATAACATAAAACGAGGCACAATATTTAAAAATTTCATAAATAGAGTATCACATATGACAAAATACAGATGAAACTCTAAGTAAGCCAAAGTCATGTGATATACCGACCGCATGAAGTTCTGGTTTGGTTTTGTTGGAACTCAATATGTCTTGATGCATTAGGGTTTACTCCTGGCAACCAAACCACGTCTTTACGAAATTCTATCATGTCACTTTTGTAAATATTGTTTTAAAGCTAGTAAACATGCTCCATAAGCTGGCTCAAATCTTGGTGAAATTATCTTTATATCTGGATACTTTTGATTAATTACTTGAATAAATTTTTCACGAATTTTCGATTTTGCTTTCCACACACTACCCGTAGTCACAATCTCAAAATCTTCATTTATAATTGGTTGGGTAGAGGAGTTAGGGAGATGGTGATATAAAATTGCATCAATAACTGTAAAAGTAGCCTTTACTAATTCCCCAACTGCATTATCAATAATCTCATTTGCAACCCCATCACCATCCACAGCCGCACTATCAACTAAAGTCGCAAAAGTCGCTATTTCCTTCACTCCCAGTCCACGACGATAAACAAATTCAATTAAATCTTCAATAGTTTCAAGTTGAAGATGATTTTTAAAAATATCTACCAAGCTTGTTAATTTTCCCCTCCCATCATCAGCTTGTATCGCTGCTTTCATTCCGGCGATCGCAATTTGGTAAGCGCTACCTTCGTCACCTAAGATATACCCCCAACCACCAACACGTTTACTAATCCCCTGGTGATTTCTCCCAAATGCGATCGCACCTGTTCCAGCAGCGACTACTATGCCGATATCGTCACCAGTTCCACCTACTAATGCAATCAAAGCATCGTGGCAGATGATTATATTATTTGATTGATTATGAGCTTGGGTTGTTATTCCTAATTCCCAAATAATAGGTAAGTTTTGACTTTTTTGTAAATCACTAACTATCTTTTTGACGATTTCGATATCTTTTGGGCGACTTACACCTGCTAATCCTAAACAAATTGCTTGTATTTCCAGACTTTCTTTTGTTTTAAGTGCTTCGATAACAGCATTACGAATCGCTAACTCAATCGATTTAAAAGCTGCATCAATCCCAATAGTTTGATAGTTCGCTGCTCCTGATTCTCCACGTCCTAATATTTCTTTTTTTGTGTTCATGACAACGCAAACTGTCTTGGTTCCACCACCATCAATTCCTAATACACAGTACATCTTTAGTATTTAATATTTAATATTTAATATCAGGACTTAGGCATGTGCAACCAGAAACCCGGTTTCTTCGTATAAACTGGTCGTCAAAACAACGATTTTGCATAGAAACCAGTTTTCTTTGCGTAAGCCCCTTCAGAAGCTGTTTCACATTTAATTTGCAGCACTACAAGAATTATACGTTGTTAGATTATCCAATTTAGACGTGGTTTAGTTTATTACAGAGTCAGATAAAAAGTAAATTTGTGGAAATTTTTGTGGAAATTTGCGATCGCGATTATCTCAGTACTCTTCGCTTCAAACAATAGCTGTATCTACACTATGGATTTACACATAATCCAAACTTATAAATATGCACAATATTATTAAAATTATTAATTGTTGTTATGTAAATTTTGTCAAGGAATCATAACAATGATTTTTCAGTTAACGATTTTATAGTACTTTAAGAGGCTATTATATTAATACTCATGGCGACGTATATTTAATTAAAATGACGAACTTGGAAGCACTGTAATAGCGTTGTTTTATTTTTGCAATTATTTAAACTATTGAGAAGCTTAATCTAAACACTCAATTAGGTTTTTGACACGGTTGACAATATTTGCAGTAAATGTGGGGTAAGAATTTTAATCAACAGGGAATAATTAAATCGCCATTTGCAACGTTACCGTCGGAAATAATTTTTGCCACAACACCAGTTTGGGAATGTTGAAAATGTTTTGGTAAAAGCGCAAGTAAATTGATGTCCCGTTCCCCAGTTTCTGGATTAACATCAATATTTAAACAGCGATTAATGGGAGCCGTAACTTCAATGATGGCGCTACCAATTTTGATGTGTTTTCCAATCCAATCAAACTCACCCCAGGCAGAAACACCATCAATTAAGAGATTGGGACGAAAGCGACGAACATCTATTTGTTTTCCGGCAATTTCGCTTAAATTATCAATTGTTGCTTGGCTGACGAGGGAAATATGAACTGGTTCGCGATCTGGGTAGCGGGTTTTGTTATATTCTCCAACTAGCTGTAGGGGTTTGCTTTGACGGTTTTTAGCTGCTTGACTGGGGTAACTTGCTGCCAGGTATCCAGTAAAGAAAGTGGAAATGCGATCGCGTCCTTCTAAAGTGTTTGTATTGGCGACGAGTAATTGTATTCCTTTGCGTTTAATTGTGAGGTTTTCCGTGATGGTATCGTAATTGCAATCTAATGCTGCTAAAGCGTGCCAGTCGTTTTGCATGGCGAAGTTTTGCTTCTTCATCCACGGGATATGTTTAGTGTCACTAATTGCTGTTGTCGCATCTTGATACATTAAAGTAAAAGCGCGATCGCCTGGAATTCCATGTCCTGTTTTTAGATAAACGGATTCCTGGAGTTGTGGCGATAATCCTTTAAATGGGTAAGTAAATAATTGTTTGATACTAATTTTTGACATAGTTAATTATTATATGGAGGAAGACGACCGATCGGGTCGTCTCTACCTAAATCCTAACTTTAAATTTATCCTTTCTGCGTGGCAGTTTTTTTGCTCGAACTACCACTGGTGATGCTGCGAAAGTAGATACCACCGACTGAGAATAAGAAAGTTAAATAAGCCACCGCTTGTACTAAATAGAGATGCTGACGATATCCAAATAATGATTTGAGGATAATTCCTGGAAATTGTTCGTCGGGGAGAATTTTTGAAGTATTCCAAACCAAAGGTCCCAAAATACAGGAGTGAATTTTGCTAAATCTCTCGTAGTAGAAACACAAGCTTTCAGATGCACGGCTGCTTAATGCCAGGTTAGCAAATACTTCGTCAAATTTGTGTAATGAACTGGAAACCAAACCAGCAACGATTAGCACCAATAATATCCCCATGACTTGAAAGAACTGACGGATATTGATGTTGACACCCCATTTAAATAAAAGAACTCCAACACTAGCAGCAGCGATTAAACCTGCAATTGCCCCCAATGCTGGTAATAAACCTTGTTGAAGATTGGCTGAGACGAAGAAAACTGTTTCAAAACCTTCTCGCAGAACAGCGACTAAAATTAAACTAAAAACCCCCCAACCTGCATTTGAGTCTTGCGTTAGCGCGACATTAACTGCTCCTTCGACTTGAGCTTTCATAAATCGGGCTTGCTTAGTCATCCAAATTAACATCCAACTCAACATTGCGATCGCAATGACGCTGAATATTCCTTCAAGTGTTAATTCTGTGACGGCAGCATATTCAGGATTTGCCCTGGTTAATGCACGTGTTACCCAGTTCAGCAGCACTCCAACCAATACACTTAAAACAATCCCAACTCCAACACCAGCATATACCCAAGAATTTAAACGCGATTGCTTGGCTTTTTTGAGTAAAGCTAAAACAATGCCGACCACAAGGGCTGCTTCTACTCCTTCGCGGAATGTAATTACAAAAGTTGGTAAGGCAGTACTAAGATTCATATTATTTAAGAGTTAGGAATTAGGAGTTAGGAATTAGGAGTTAGGAGTTAGGAATTAGGAATTAGGAATTAGGAGTTAGGTTTCGATTTTTACGCACTAATAATAATATATAAAACATGTACATAAGAGCCATGTTAAAGCAATTATTAATTATGAATTAGTTTTTATACGCTTTCCCGATAATTAATAGCTAGTAGTTATGGGCTAATAGGGAATTCGCTTGGAGTTACCAATTATGAGTATTTGGTGTTTGGGATGAATTATTAATTAGTCACCTATTCTAACCGATTACCCAATAACCATTAACTACTAACCATTAATAATTAACCGAAATCGCGTAACATCTTTTTCAATTCAAGATTATGCATCTCTTCTTGACCAATCATGGTTCGAGCAAATTCTTCTAAATAAATGCTGGCATTGTTAACAACACTAAGCAAATCTTTATAAAGACTGAGCGCTTTTTTTTCATGGGACAAGCTTTCTTCTAAGATGTCCTTGACCGCATGATTGTAGGTTTCTTCCATTGCCGCTATTTTCAAGCTGGGATGTCCATCTAAACCTGTGAGAATTTCTCCAGCTTGTTGAGCATGAAGCAAGGATTCACTGGCTTGTGCTTTAAAAAAAGTTACGATGGGAATGCGATTAGGACCAGTCACCATCAATGAATAGTGAGTATATCGAACAACACCCGCTAGTTCAAATTCCATGATGGTATTGAGCAGGTCAATAGCTTTTTTTTGATCGAGTTCTTGCATGAGTGGTCAATTCACTTTATACAACATTCAGCGACAAACACAGCATTTTGAGCCAATTGATATATCCTTGATGTCATAATTATCATGGCTACCCTGACTCTTAATACTTATCAAGTTTGTTCGCTTTCATAATTTTAACCCCTGATGAATTTCTCTGATGTTCTAGGGATTAAGAAATAAAGATTAGAAAGTAATTCCTCGTGTTCTTCCTCAATTACTTGCTTGCGTACTGGCTTTATCAATGGCTTTTTGGGAATCTGCCTCAACCGTCTTAACTAATTTTGTCACCTCTTCGGGTGTTTTAACCGGCTTTGCGGGGGGAATAACATTAGACCAAACTTTTACGAGTTCGGTCATGTTAGCTTCTATGGCTTTGTGTGCTTCTGGGTTTTCCTTAGCCATGCTGCTGGCAATGGTTTTATACAGTTCGTTAGCATAAACTACAAAACCGCGAGAATCCTGGTATTCGATCGCAGCTGATATTTTCCCATTCGCGATCGCAGCACCATATTCGGCATTGGCAGAATCGAGTAAACCGTTGATAACTTGTAAAACAAAACTATTTTTCGAGCGTTGCTCTGCTGGTAATGCTGCGATCGCACCATCGATTGCTTGGATTGAGTTGGTAAAGTTGGTTTTGATAGTTTCCGCTTTGCCGTTGGACTTAACTAAATCTTGCAGGCTAATCAAAGTCGTTTTAAATTCTTTAACTTTGCGATCGCTTAGTTGTTCTTCGACATCAGTATAAATCTCTTCTACTGGATGTCCAATGTGGGGTTCAGCATCTTTAGGTTTATTTAAGTCGAGCAATTCCTTCGCGACTATCAGATGTCCCTTCATCAATCCCAACTTTGTCATGTAATCAACATCTTTAGCTTCTCCCGTCAGTTTGACTTCTTCAATTGTCACCTGGTCTTTGATTTGGTCAAACTGTTCCTGGGTAATCACTTTTTTTGTCACTAACTCGGATGGTGCAGCATAGGGACGGTTTGCTTGAATCTTATTCGATAAAGCCGGAATCCCAAGCTTACCTTCAAACTTGTCTAACTCCGACAAAATCGCTGAGTTGATATTGATTTTCTTACCACTCTGATGACCACTATGGCTGCTTTGACTCGCTTCGGTCACTTGAGGGCTAGAATTAGCAACTGGGGCAGAAGTGTTATCTGCTGATGGTGTACCACCAGTACAAGAAGTCAGGGAAACTATCCCACAAGCAGCTACAGCCAAAAACACATAACGAAGTTTCATTCAAATTGCTCCTAAAATTGGCATTTACAAAATCAAATCAAATTCAAACTTTCGCAAAAAAACCGAGTTTCTGGCTTCACGTGCGTAAGTTCTGTCAAAATCGAATCAAATTCTTTAAGTCTAGTTAGACAGCTTGTCGTAGTTTTAACTATTGCTAATTTCTCATATAATGAAAGTTTTTATCAATAGTTTTTATTCATTTAACCTTGATTTAATAAATATTTGCAAAAATAATACTAAATACAATTTCACTCGAAAACCTGCAAAGAGCCATAAATCAACACCCTGAAGACAAATAGCGCTCATGAGAGTTTGATTTAATCGAATAAAATCTAAATAACTATTACCTCAAAATAATTGCATAGATTTTTCACCAATATTAAATTTTGTTTTAATAAAGAAGCTCCGATGGAACGTCTTCACGATTACATGACCTCAAACTGTCCCATGCATCCATTTTCTGCAACCATATCTTGATGCGGGTGAAACATATACTTACCCGTATAGCGAAACTTAAACTCCAAAATATGTCTTTCCGCGATACCCATCGTAATTACATCAGCCTTTTCAGCCGGAGTCATACTCATCCCATAACGATAGACATCAAAAAATTTGCGTGCAGATGAAAAGTGACTGCGGGATCGAATTCAATGATGTTGAGAACATATAACCGAATCAATTGGTCTTTGTAAATGCGAATTGGATTATCCATATAAAAATGTGGTAATCCATTAAAAGCGTAATACTCATTCTTGTTGTCGTCATTTACATCATACCCACCCATTATCAACACCATCTCATCCGCATTTGGACGAGGTTTTGGTGGATCGATAATAAACATCCCATATAATCCCTTGGCAATATGTCGGGTTACAGGTTCAATATGACAGTGATAGAGATGAACTCCATAAGGTTCAGCATCAAACTCATAAATTGTTGCCTTGCCATTACTTATCGGACGTACCCCATCCATTTCTGCTGGATGAACCCCATGAAAATGTAACGAGTGCGAATGTCCTGCTTGATTGAGAAATAATACTCGCACCCTTTCCCCTTGTTTTGCCCTTAATGTTGGACCAGGTATCCGACCATTTAAATCCCAAATATTATAGGAAACCGCACTATTTAACTGAATTATCGAAGTTCCCGCAGTCAAACGAAACTCGCGAATCGTCCGTCCGTTTTCGCGCTTCACCGTACCGTAGTCAAAATCTCGCAACAACTTCATGGGATTAACTGCGGGTACAGTCCCTATCGCTGCCAATGGTGGTACTTTTACGGGTAAACTTGCCGAACTATTCAAAGTTTGCCACAATGCCGCCATTCCCGTAACACCTGCACCAGCCAACCCCAATTGTAAGAGTTGACGGCGACTCCACAGCTTTTCCTTGGGCAAAATAAAGTTGTTGGGCATGATAGATCAGATTATTTTGCAACAAAGTACAAGTTGCTAATTACTTGCAATAGATATGAATCTTAGTACGAACAAGAGACTAATGTCAATAATTCTCAATTATCTGGGAGCAAATTTTTAATCATAAATGATGCGTAAGAGGCAATTTATCAAGAAACGTTTAACTGATATCTTGCACCTGGGTGAAAAACCGGGTTTCTTGATAATAACTAAGGAATGAGAATTTAATAACTTACATGTATTTGTGGTACGAGCCGGAAAGCCCGTTGTAATATTCTAAGTGCAGGCAGGATGCCTGCTCTACAAGAAAAATTGCACTTTATTTAATCCACATTCCTAATCATCAAAACCTAAATTATTGGTTGATAAACCTGGTTTTTTAGGTCTTGTCGAGAATTGTGCAAGATGTTAAGTTAATCCATTGTAGACATTAAAATTTATTTTATAAATATGTTCTAATTTTAGATAAAAGCTATTCTTGACAAGTTGAAAATTGATTGTATATATTTTTTCATTAATTAATTTAAACATTAATGAATGCAAAATTTAATCTAAACAAAAATAACTCTAATATGGCTGTTTGTTGAACAAAATTTTATTGTCAATCATCCTTAAGTAACATCAGATATCCCCCTGAGGAGCATTGAAAATAATCTAAAATTTTTGTTTTTCTTAATTGGAGATACCAATAACTTCGTGATATTGAGTATAAAATAATAATTATATAATAGGTGACATCATGCATATTCCTGATGGGTTTGTTTCACCATCGGTAGCTGCGATCGCAGGAATAACAAGTGTTGCTGCTTTGGGAATAGCAGCAGGACGCTCTCAAGAAGCTTTTGGGATTCGTCGGGCACCAATTTTAGGCTTGACTACAGCATTTATTTTTGCCGCACAAATGATTAATTTTCCAGTGGCAGGTGGAACAAGTGGACATTTGCTAGGGGGAGCTCTAGCCGCAATTATTTTAGGAAGTCCTTGGGCAGGAACATTATGCATTGCGACAGTGTTAATTATTCAAGCAGTGCTATTTGCAGATGGGGGAATTACAGCCTTGGGTGCAAATATTTTGAATATGGGACTAGTTGGGGTTTGGGTTGGTTGGACTCTAACCCAGACATTACAGAGGTTATTTGGTGGTTCCAAGAGGCGTTTACCCCTAGCTGCGGGAATTGCTGCGGGAATTAGCGTTGTCGTTGCCGCAGTCGCTGCCGCAATCGAACTAGCATTGTCAGGAACCTCACCAATCAACATTGTTTTACCAGCAATGACAGGAATTCATATTTTGATTGGAATTGGTGAAGGATTAATTACAGGTGGAGTTCTCACTTACCTTGCCAATGCGAGACCTGATTTACTTCCAGGGGAACAAGGTGAATTTAAAGGTTGGTTAGTACCTGTGGTGGGTGTATTTCTAGTCGCTGGATTATTATCCCTATTTGCCTCCTCATCCCCCGATGGTTTGGATTGGGTAGCACAACAGACAGGATTTGAGAAACTAGCAGAAAATGTCAGGGTTTCGATACCAACCCCATTTGCAGATTATACAGTACCGGGATTGGACAAAATTGGTACAAGTATTGCCGGACTTATTGGTTCCTTAGTTTGTTTTGCGATCGCATTTGGTTTTGCAAAAGTTATGGGAAATATGGATTCAACCAATAGAGAAAGACAAATTTAGGTAGAGACGACCCGGTGGGTCGTCTATATTAAATGAGATTCAATCAATACCATCGGGTCGTCTATATTAAATGAGATTTAATCAATACCAGCGATTCGTCTGTACGGAAATTAATAAATACCCATTACCCAATCTCAAATTCTATGCCTAACCTAAATTTGCGGTTAAATATATCTCTAATAATTGTGATTGGGTGTGCTTTTCTCAGACAAAACGCTTGGTATATGCTGGGTATTTATGGCGCGATCGCACTTCTTTGGTCAATACTTTTGCGCGTCAAATCCCTAAGTTAGCAGCTTTAATTGGTACAGAATTGCTATTTTTATCGTTTGTGGCATTACCTCTCGGTTGGGAACGTGCAAGTTTTCTGTTGATGCGTTCTTTAATTTGCTTGCTAACAATGAATAGTTTTTTGTTAACCTTGCCACCTCACAGTTTTGGTATCGCATTAAAATCTTTGCCGTTACCTTCTTCTTTTAAACAAAACTTGTTGCTAGCAGGGCAATATCTAGAAATTTTGCTCGACGAAGTACAAAGGATGCAACGCAGTGCCCAATTAAGAGGATTAAATGGAACCGCTAACTGGTTGCGTTATGCCAGCGCATCAATGATTGGAGCATTGTACCTTCGTAGTTTAGAACGTGCCGAACGAGTTTATGCGGCAATGATTGCACGTGGTTACACCGGAGAAATGCCTGTCGATAGAGATTTGCAACCAAAAGAGATTTTTGTAATCACCACAATCACGGCATTAGTTCTAAGTCTGACTGTTGCTTCTTGGATTTAGGATTAGCAATTAGGAAAAGGAAAATTTGCAATAATTCCCAATACTTCGGCTTTGCTCAGTACAAGTCCTCAATCCCCAATGCCCAATGCCCAATCCCCAATTCCCAATCCCCAAATAAAAATGTCACAACCAGTCTTAGTCGTTCGCGATTTAGTATATGCATACACAAACCATCAACCAGTATTAAGTGAAATCGCGTTTAGTTTACAATCAGGCGATCGCGTGGCTTTAATGGGTGCAACAGGTTCGGGTAAAAGCACTTTACTCGAAAATTTGATGGGACTCAAACAACCCCAATCTGGAAAAATTTTAGTAAATAATATACCTGTAGAAGCGAGAAATTTAGCTCAAATACGTAAATTTATTGGCTTTGGTTTCCAAGATGCCAACGACCAACTATTTATGCCGACAATTTTGGAAGATATTACCTTTGGACCAAGAAATTATGGAATCCCAAATGCGATCGCAATTGATAAAGCGCGGGAACTATTAAGCGAATTTGGCTTGGAAGCTTTTGCAAATCGCTCTGCACACGAATTATCGGGAGGACAGCGTAGACTCGCAGCGCTAGCCACTATCCTCGCCCTTGAACCTGATATACTCATCCTGGATGAACCAACTACGGGATTAGACCCCGCATGGCGACGGAAGCTCGCACAGGTATTATTAAACTGGCAAGGAAAAGCCCTGTTGATTGCCTCCCATGATTTGCAGTGGTTGGGAAAAGTAACGCAACGGGCATTAGTTTTGTCGCAAGGGAAAATTGCTATAGATGGCGCAATTCAGCCACTTTTAAAAGATGCAATCACATTAGAAGGTTTTGGTTTACCCGTGGATTGGTAATAACAGCAATCTTAACGCTGAGATCGGAACAAGGAGACGCAACAACTAGGAGAAATCTTTTTCCTAATTGCTGCGTCTAGTGTATTTTCGCCTCAAAATTAAATTGGCGAAATTAGAATATTAGGATTTCCCACAAACTAGACAATAATGTGGAAATAGTATGCTGCTACCAAAAAGTTGATAGCCAACAGTAGAATTGCCCATGCAGCACGGAAGGTATAAGGCGGTTTTGCGCCGGGATTTGGGACATCTTGACCAACTGTAGGTGCCATTTCGATCAACTCCTAACTTGAAGAACTTCTTTAGAAATACCAAACACCCGTCCCAATTGCCTATTTTCGTAAAAAATATTTTTGTTTGTTAATTAATTATTGGGAATTGGGGATTGGGAATTGGGCATTGGGGATTGGGGATTGGGCATTGGGCATTATATCTGGAGGCAGGAAATTATGAAATCCTGACCACTGACCACTGACTACTGACTACTGACTGCTGACTACTGACTACTGACCACTGACCGACTGACCACTGACCACTGACCACTGACTGCT
>JAAUPE010000293.1 GCA_012034595.1 Calothrix sp. CSU_2_0
GAGCTTCGCTCTACGTGTCTACTCTGCGCCTACCTTTGGTAGGCACGTAGTGACTTCTGCAAGTAGCCACTCCGTGTCTATGGCGGTTTAAAATATTGAATAGTTTAGTCTTAACTGAACCGTATTGAATTATAAACTTAATAATTTTATTAATTGCAAGGATGGGGGAATTTTGAATAAAAGGATGGGGGAACCCCACCCCTACGGGAATTTGGGATAATTTCGTTTTTGGTATTCTCTAACTAAAAACTAATTCCCGTAGCACTTTACCCAAATACTCATATTGCTCCAATGTATTGTAAAGCTGTGCCGAAATCCGCACTAATAATTTTGCCTCTTCTTGCCAAGGAACTATCTGCACCTCAATCCCAAACTCATCAAATAAGCGATCGTGCAGCGACATGTGGCTATAATTTTCTAGCGCTTTTGGTAACGGTATCGCAGCCATAGAACCAATCATTTCCTCAGCACATGGGGGCAAAATATCCAAAGCCGAGCAAATAATTTTCCTTCCTTCCACAGCTAATTCATGGTTACGCTGCATCAACTCATCCCATCCACCAGGAACAAACGAACCCATAAATTGAATCGCTTCAGCAACAGACATATACGCTGTGGGGTCATCGGTTCCCATCCAGTCAAATTCCAACTGAAACCGGCTTTTGTGGGAAAATGTTGAGTTAGCACCGTGGCTAATCGTCAAAGGACGAATTTCTGCTTGTTTCTCCCGCTTCACATACAAAAATGCCGCACCTTTGGGAGCACAAAGCCATTTATGACAATTCCCGGTGTAGTAAGTCGCATCAATTTCGCGTAAATTCAAAGGTAGCATTCCTGGAGCATGGGCACCATCTACTAATACATCCACATTTCGCTGCTGTAACTCTCTTACGAGCGGCTGAATCGGAAATATTAACCCTGTCTGACTCGTGACGTGATCGAGAAGTACCAAACGGGTTTTTGGTGTCACCTTCGCTAATATTGCATCAATAACTTGTTGGTGCGATGAGTGGCGAGATTTCGCGAGCTTAATGCCGGAATCATATTCCATTGGAAAGGGAATATTTGCGACTACGACTTTTGCACCTGCACGACTGGCAACAAAATCAAGTGCATTCCGACAAGCATTATATTCATGGTTTGTTGTCAATAATTCATCATCTGCCGCAAATCTTAAGGAACGCAATACAGCGTTGACTCCAGTTGTGGCATTGGGAACAAACACCAAATCCGCTTCATCCGCACCCACAAACTCCCCTAGCTTGCTTCTTGATGCATCCAATAAGGGTTCCCACTCCCTACCAAAAAAACGTAGAGGTTCATTTTCTAACTGCGATCGCAATTTCGCCTGCATTTCTAAAACATGTCGTGGACAAGCACCAAACGAACCATGATTCAGGAATGTAATTTTTCGATCTAATAACCAAAATCTCTGAAAGTAGGATGATACAGAAATGGAATCAACAATTTCATTTTCCATCTCCATCCTTTTTTCAAAATTTCAGATATTGCTTCAATGTATCAGTTTTAAAACTCCCCAGGCAGGATTCGAACCTGCGACCAATCGGTTAACAGCCGACCGCTCTACCACTGAGCTACTGAGGAATGTGTGGCACGATTACTAATATTAGAGGTAAAAATAAAAAATAGCAAGTACTTTGGAAAAGTTTTTTTCAGGAAGTTTTTGTGAAAGATATTTTGCACTTTTAGTAGACTCTCTAAATAGCTAGAGAGCTACAACAGTGCTATCATCTGCAATCATTACAATCCCATTCGTAATTCCGCCAGACGTTGCCGAGCCTTATCATCGATAGAATGAGCTAAAAATCGCCCCTTCGATGGTTTGCGGGGATTATACTTCTGCCTTGCCCGACAAACAGTAGCCTGGACTTCGTAACACAGTTGTAGTGCAGACATCCATTCCGCTCCATACCCTTGTACCATCAACTGTTGTGCGCGGTCTGATGTCGCCACAATTACCCGCGAAATTAGCGATTGAGCCACTTGATAGCGGAAAGAGGCGCAGGTTTTTTCAATATAAGTATCGGCTGTCTGATTAAAATCGGTATAATAGACCGATACAAGTTCTGTAATTGTTTCTTTATTTCCGCAAGTGTTTTGATACTGAGCATCAAACACTATATTGGTTTCATAGCCTTGAAATGCACTATAACTAGTCATAGATTCGACTAATTCGCATCTTGCTGCTTCGAGTCCAGCAGTATCGCGAGTTTTTTTAAGGCAAGACCAGGCTCCAATTATATTGTAGCCGTCCACAAAGAGGACGGCATTTGACGGTGAACGGGACATGGGTGTTAATCACAATTTTCTAAAGTTAACAGAAATATTCATAAGTCTTATAGTAGTCCAAACACATCTTGTAACACTATGTTACATAAGAGAAAAATACATTAGGCAGTCAAGAAGCGATCGCAATTTCAGGATATAAAACAGCAAACGCGCCTTGATTGGGCGCGTTGTGTGAAAATATTTATCTGAGTTAATAATACAAAAACAGAAAAGCGAGCAGTCTGAAAACCTTGCCAATCAATAAATTTTGATTTTACTTCTGGAATTAAGAAGGCTGATTATCTAGCTGCATCAAGCGTTCTTTCAATCGTTGGGCTTCTCCACGATCGACTAAAACACCCTTTTCCAGTAAAAAAGCTCCATCGCAATAATTTAACTCATCCAAGCGATGAGTCACCCAAAGAGCAGTAATACCGCGACTTTTGACTAATTTACGCACACCTGCGACTAACTCCAACTGGCTATCGGGGTCAAGTAATGCAGTTGGCTCATCTAATAATAGAACTTCGCAACGTCGGGCAAGGGCACCTGCGATCGCAACCCGTTGTTTTTGTCCACCACTCAAAGCATAAATTGGTCGTCGCAGCAGAGATTGCAAATTTACTGCACTCAAAGCTTCTTCAACCCTGGAACGAATCGCTTGTGGTGGTAGCTTTTCCTCCACCAGTCCAAATGCGATATCTGCACCAACCGTAGGCATAACCAATTGGTGATCGGGGTTTTGAAACACAAATCCCACAGGTTGCAAAACGCGAATTTCACCCGACTGAGGTGCTAGTAGACCAGCCAACAGCCGTAATAAAGTTGATTTGCCACTACCATTAGTGCCCAAAAGCATCCAAAATTCACCCTTGGGCACTTCTAGCGAGCAAGATTTAATCACCTGGTCTCCTGTAGACCAGTTAAAATTTAAATCCTTAACTTCGATACCAACTTCCACAATATTTTACCCGCCATATTCCTGAGATAGCCTAGTGCTTATTCAACTGTGGCGTTAAAAAAGCCAGGACTTCTGCCAGATGCTGCCGCACCTTCCCTCTGAGCAAACTGCACTCCAGAGATTTCACTTGCCCGAACGGCAATCTTTTTCTCAACTTTACCTTCACACTTGAGTTCGATGATATCGGGAGTTCCCGATCGCATCGCAGTGATCACAAGTTGATATACTGCTTCTGCGTCTTCAGATGTCTTGCGCTGTACCGAAAGCGGGAAAGCGGTATTTTTTACAGTTAAATCGATAGTGAACATTTAGCCTTAATAAAATTTCATTCTTCGCAATCATTCTAACGCCCGCTCAGTATTAACGGAGAAAAACCAAGTAAAAGACGTAAATGTAAAAATATTTTTTTATTTATTCTTAACATTTCGCAATCTGTTCTCAGATAAGCATTTCTGCCGTACCGACTGGGATTAAGCAACAAAATATCTAAAAACCCCTGGAAAAATTAGTAATTTACTCCTAATATGATTAGAGAGGGTAAAAAAATGTAAATAACATTGACAACCCAGTTAAATATCTGTATGCAGACAAATTTATCTATTTTTAGTCTGTAAACAGGCAAAATCCTGCAATTATCTATTTCAAAAACATTCGGAGATTTAGTTAACATGACCATCGCAGTAGGACGTGCCCCCCAGCGTGGGTGGTTTGACGTACTAGACGACTGGTTGAAGCGCGATCGCTTCGTCTTTGTCGGCTGGTCAGGAATCCTATTATTCCCCTGTGCATTCTTGG
>JAAUPE010000113.1 GCA_012034595.1 Calothrix sp. CSU_2_0
GGGACTTTGACGACCCCAGTCAGGTTGCGGATTTGGGATATTAGTAGGCGGGTTCACCGTACCATTGTAACCCAATCCAATTTACTTAGAACAGAATCCTCGCCTTTATAAGGCGGGGTTCGTCAAAGAACGTATAGATGCTGACTTGGCTTTATTTTGATATGTATGTCGAACGATGGAAATCACTAAATCTAGATCGAGAAATGCTTCGATTTAAAACAATGGGAAAAATAGGACATTTTAAGTTCTCATGAAAGTCAGCGATATTGGTGAACAAGGACTTTTAAAAAAATTACAGCGCTTTTGTCCCTCAGAAATTATTGGGGATGATGGAGCTATATTAAATATCGATCGCGATCGCAATTTAGTCGTCACGACAGATGTATTAGTTAATAATGTACATTTCAGTGAAATCACTACATCACCCGAAGATGCAGGTTGGCGTTCTGTAGCCGCAAATCTATCAGACTTAGCCGCAATGGGCGCTTCCCCACTAGGAATTACAGTCGGCTTGGCTTTACCAACAGACACACAAGTTGAGTGGGTAGAGCGTTTATACCAGGGGATGACCGAATGCTTGCAAAAATACAATACACCAATTGTCGGTGGAGATTTAGTGCGATCGCCCATCATAACTATCTCCATTACAGCCTTCGGACAAGTCCACCCAAATCGTTGTATTCATCGTCATACAGCAAAAATTGATGATGCGATCGTGGTGACAGGCATTCATGGAGCCTCCCGTGCAGGCTTAGAATTGCTCTTACACCCAGAATTAAAGCAAATCGGGCAAAACCTCGACGAAGCAGATAAACAAGCCTTAATCCTCGCTCACCAACGTCCTAAACCCCGTCTTGATGTATTACCAATACTTTGGGATATTTCTCCACACTCTAAATTTACTGTTTCCGGAATGGATAGCAGTGATGGTTTAGCTGATGCAGTTTTACAAATTTGCCGTGCTAGTAATGTTGGTGCCATTTTAGAATTACATAAATTAGAATGGCAAAAAATCCCAGTTTCCGAAGCATTGAAAAAATGGCTGACTCCTGCACAAATTTTGGAATATACGCTTTATGGTGGCGAAGATTTTGAATTAGTTCTCTGCTTACCATCGGAATTAGCAGAAACATTGGTGGAAAAAATAGGTAATAATGCAGCAATTATTGGCAAAATTACATCTCATCCACAAGTTATATTACGCGACCAAATCAACAAAAATCCCGACCAAGTTCTCACACTTAGTCGGGGATTTCAACACTTTAATAATAGTTAGGAGTTAGGAAGTATGAATTAGGAGTTACAAAATGAGCATTACACTCTATTAATTATGAGTTAGAAGCATCAAAATCCTGATTTTTGATGCTTCTAACTCCTAACTCTTAACTCCTAACTCCTAACTTAGAAATTTATGCCCATTTAGCAGCAACTAATTCAGCTAAATCAAGTACACGCTGGCTATAACCCCACTCATTATCATACCAAGCCATTACCTTCACCATGTCGCTACCCATAACGATTGTTAGGTTAGCGTCAACAATAGAAGATTCATCAGTACCTTGGTAATCAGAAGATACTAAAGGTAAATCAGTATAACCAAGAATTCCCTTCAATTCATTCTCAGCATAATGTTTCAGCGCTTCGTTAACTTCTTCTGTGATGGTACGTTTTTCAACTTGAACAACAAAGTCTACCATTGAGACATTGGGAGTAGGTACCCGCAAAGCCACACCGTTTAATTTGCCCTTCAAATCGGGAAGTACTAATGCTACCGCTTTCGCCGCACCAGTTGAAGTTGGTACGATGTTGACTGCGGCTGCTCTAGCTCTTCGCAAATCGCGATGACTAGCATCAAGAATTCTTTGGTCACCAGTATAACTATGGGTAGTCGTCATGGTGCCTTTAATGATTGTGAATTTCTCATGCAACACCTTCGCGATCGGAGCCAAGCAGTTAGTAGTACAGCTGGCATTACTAATAATGTTGTGGATGTTATGGTCGTAATCGTGATGATTAACCCCCATTACAAACGTTCCATCTTCGTTCTTACCAGGAGCAGTAATCAGAACCTTCTTAGCACCCGCTTTGACGTGTTTCATCGCGCCATCTTTGGATGTAAATACGCCCGTTGCTTCGATGATTAAATCAATTCCCCATTCTTTCCAGGGCAAGTTTTCCGGGTTCCGGTCTGATACACACTTAACTGTTTTACCATTCATGATAATTGAGTTATCATCGGCGGTAATTTCAGCATTTTTTATTTTCCCAAGCATGGTGTCGTACTTGAGTAGGTGCGCGTTAGTTTTTGGATCGGATGTGTCGTTAATCGCAACAAGCTCAATGTTGCTATTTTCCCTTCCTACCCAGCAGCGCGCAAAGTTACGCCCAATGCGACCGAAACCGTTGATTGCAACTCTAATCACAGCGTCTTGCCCTCTGTATATATGCCTAATTAAATGCTATTTATGACCCCAATCATATCGCAAAGGGGGGGGTATTTATGACTATTAAGTGTTAGATTCACAAAAAAAACTAATCTTTTGTCCCGATGGGAGATAAAAAGATGAGGGAAAAGAGATAATCCCCCTTATCCCTCTTGTCCTTTTTCCCTTTCCTTGTTATATATCGAACTTGACTAACATCATCCTTAAGGTGTATGCAAGAAGTGCGCTTGTATGATAAAATGTTGCTTTTCTATTTGTCGTTCTGTTTGCTTGCACATTAACTGAGTTTAAGTTATATTCTCACCACCTGGAAGTTTGGCAATATATGGGACGCAGGCTAAAAGCATTTTTTACGAGTACTGGAAAATACCATTTGACAAGGGCTTTTCTGGAACGTAAGGCAAATTTTTTGCTAAAGTATTGCTCTTTGGTGATTTGCGCTGCACTCGTTCAAAAATTTGTTGTACCTAAATTTGACCTGAATTGACCTCAATATATGTGGAAATATATGTGGAATTATTTACTTAACCCAATTTCAGGAGGATTACACAGCACAGTTTCAAGGAAAAATGTAAAGTAATGGCTGATTTTGTTTCACATCGGCTACGATTAAATGTCACCTATTGGCAAGAGCATATGTACTTATACAAAACATTGATTTTGAGTATACATACCTCTGTTTGTTTAGTTTTTTAATATATGAATCACTAACCAGACTGGGATTGTACCAGATTTAAGAATCTGAGAATCATTAAAACTATGTATTTGTAATTACAGTCTTATGAGTCTTGATTGTACAGAAAATATCAGAATAAACAAAATATTCATTTAGTAAGAGAAAAAACACAAGTGCGGGTAAAATCATCTTCAATGAGTCTATTTGTAGAGAAATATATTTCATGCAAAAGATTCTTAAAGTGATACAGCAGTAGTATCTGTAATCATAGAATACCTGTTATGATACCCGTGTTATTCGCGATTCTGGTGTGGTGTGGTGTTAGAGGAGTAATCTCAAAATGATGAAAGTTGTAGATTTTAGCGGTAGACCTTTTCATTTTATTGGTGTTGGCGGAATTGGAATGTCTGCACTTGCTTACGTATTAGCAAAACGGCAACTACCAGTATCGGGTTCAGATTTACGCCCAAACCACATAACTCATAAGTTGGAAACTATTGGCGCTCATATTTTTAGTAAGCAAGAAGCAAGCAATCTCGAATTCTTTAAGCCGAAAAAATTAGAAGATGGAGTATGTCTAAATACTCAAAGTCAATTGTCGGCAGATGATGTCGCACAATTACCTCAAGTAATATGTTCAACTGCTATTAATACAAATAATTTGGAATATAAAGCGGCGCTAGAATTGGGTTGTCCAATTTTTCACCGTTCCGACTTGCTGGCAGCCTTAATCGCCGAATACTATAGCATTGCAGTGGCTGGAACCCACGGGAAAACCACCACAAGCAGCATGATTGGTTATATGTTGCTAGAGGCAGGTCTTGACCCGACTATATTAGTTGGTGGAGAAGTTAAAGCTTGGGAAGGTAATGCACGACTAGGAGAAAGTAGATATCTGGTCGCTGAAGCTGATGAGTCGGATGGTTCATTGGTAAAACATGCTCCTGAGATTGGCATCATCACCAATATCGAATTAGACCACCCTGACCACTACGACACTTTAGAGCAAGTAGTTGATACCTTCCAAACCTTCGCTCAAAGTTGCAAAATTGTCGTTGGTAGCATTGATTGCGAAACAGTGCGCGATCGCATCAAACCAAATATCTCCTACAGCTTATATGCTGATACTGATGCTGATTACCATGTCACCGACGTTGATTATCATGCCGAAGGCACTCGCGCATTAGTTTGGGAAAAAGGCAAAGCATTAGGAGTCCTCACAGTCAAACTTCTCAGCCGTCACAACCTCAGCAACGCTCTGGCAGCAGTCGCAGTTGGTCGCGCTCTCGGTTTAGAATTTGGCGAAATTGCCAAAGGACTAGCAACATTTGAAGGTGCCCGTCGTCGATTCGAGTTTCGGGGTGAAGTTGATGGGATTACCTTCATTGATGACTACGCTCACCACCCTAGCGAGATTCGCGCCACATTGGCAGCAGCACGTTTACAAGCATGTCCCGGACAGCGAGTCGTGGCAATTTTCCAACCACACCGCTATAGCCGCACACTGACCTTTTTAGAAGAGTTTGCGGAAAGCTTTACCCATGCAGATTTGGTTGTACTCACCGATATTTACAGTGCTGGTGAGCAAAATTTAGGACTTATTAGCGGCGACAAATTAGCTGCGGAAATCAGCAAACAACACGAACAAGTAAATTATCAACCAGATATGGACAAAATGTCCGAGTATTTACTGAAGACATTATGTCCAGGAGACTTAGCCTTGTTCTTGGGTGCAGGAAATCTCAACCAAATTATTCCCGATGTGATTGCGGCAATGCGTCAACCAACGCCAGTGACATCAGCCACATCATAGAATTAGCAAGTATTTACTGGATGGAAGCGATTTTTAATCGTATCGCTTCCTCATACATACATATATTTTATTTATTTAGGGTTTAAAGCATCTCGGATTTGCAACCGTAAAAATACGGTTTTTTACAAGTTAAAGTATAGTCATTAAGGTACGTATGAGCATTTCCCAGGCAACTGTGGATGTCTGCAGCATTTCGGCAGTTAGTACAAACACAAGAAAAGCAGCTAAATCCAACTTAGATAAAAACGTGATTTACTTACCTGGTACGGATTGTGCGATTAAGTCGCAGGTTTCGCTTTCAGGATACACTTCATACCGAGTCGGTGGTCCAGCAGAATGGTATGTAGCACCCCGTAATATTGAGATGCTGCAAGCAAGTATTGAGTATGCCAAAGAGCAACAATTACCAATAACAATTTTAGGGGCAGGCTCTAACTTGTTGGTAAGCGATCGCGGTCTTCCCGGTTTGGTGATTGGAACCCGCCATCTGCGTTACAGTTCTCTAGACCCAGATACTGGTTTAGTCACAGTTGCAGCTGGCGAATCGATTCCCAGCTTGGCTTGGGAAGTCGCCGAAAATGGCTTAGAAGGGCTTGAATGGTCAGTAGGTATTCCGGGGACTGTTGGTGGTGCTGTCGTGATGAATGCTGGGGCACACAACGGCTGTATCGCAGATATATTAGTTAGCGCTCAAGTACTCTTACCCGACGGTACACTTCGGACTTTCACAGTCGAAGAAATGGGCTACGCTTACCGTACTTCTAAACTACAAGGAAGTAAGCTTGTAGTCACCCAAGCAACTTTCCAACTTCAGCCTGGTGCAAATCCTGCGATCGTCACGGCATCCACAAAACACCACAAAGAACACCGCTTAAATACACAGCCATACGATAAACCTAGCTGTGGTAGTGTATTCCGCAACCCTAAGCCTTACTCCGCAGGTTGGTTAATCGAACAATCGGGTTTAAAAGGTTTCCAAATCGGCAAAGCTCAAGTTGCACCTCGCCACGCTAATTTTATTATTAACTGCGGTGGTGCAAGTGCGGGAGACATATTTAGTCTCATTCGTCATATTCAATCCCATGTACAAGAGCATTGGTCAATTGCCTTAGAACCAGAAGTTAAGATGATTGGCGAATTTTTAGCAATTTGACACTCCCCGGTCTAAAGACGCGGAGATTCTTGATTCAACGAGTCCACTTAGCTTAGACCCCTTGCGGTGTCTAAGTCAGAGGTGGTTCTCTCCTCAAGCGTAAACTTTCCCCATGCCCTGGGGTAGTTGGATGATTCCAAAATTTGTTTTGTTTGAATTCTGTGTCGTTTAGTCCCCATGAAAATTTTACCTATTCCTGGGAAGGAACTAAAACTATGGAATAGAACCTTATATTTTCAATTGTCAAGGTACAGATTGCCGTTAGGCAGTTAGGTTTTTATACAGGTTGATTACCGTTCCTGTTAATACCATTTTACCATCAACGCAGGATAAATCCTGCAATTCGTTTTCATCCCTGCTCTAAAGACACAGGGTTTTCACCTTAGTTACTTATAAAAAATAGGGAATAGGGCATCGGAGATAGGGGATAGGGAAAACATACCCAATGCCTAATACCCAATGCCTACTCCACCAACCCATGCTTAATCGCAAATCTTACGAGTTGAGCGCGATTACTAGTTTCGGTTTTTCTTAACAAGCTGCTGACATATTTTTCGACAGTACGGGGACTAAGATGGAGTTTGTCACCCATTTCAATATTAGAAAGTCCTTCCGTCAAGAGTCGAAGTACTTCTTGTTCTCGAATACTTAAAGATTCAAAAGCGAGTGGAATTGGTGAGGAAATAGGTTTGTAGTGGAGATTCTTCTCAGGTTTGTGAGATTTTGCCGATTCAAAATTGCCAGCTTGCGAGAGACGATATTCGGATTGAATAATTTGCGATCGCTCCAACAAATTCCGAATTGCAGCAGCTAATTCTTCAAGTTCAAAAGGTTTGGGCAAATATAAATCGCATCCCGATTGATAACCCAAAATTCGTTCCTGAGTCTTAGTTCTTGCTGTTAATAAAATTACAGGTAACAAACGAAACATCGGCTGCTGACGCACCCGACGAACAAGTTCATAACCATTCATCCGTGGCATAACGATATCAGTGACTATCAAATCAGGATGATTTTGTTCCACTATTGCCAAAGCCTGTTCACCATCTTCAGTAGCAATTACTGAGTAGCCAGACAGTTCAAGATAGTCGCTGATAGACAAACGAGTACCTAAATCATCATCCACAACAAGGATTGTTAAGGGCATGGACAGTAAACCCCTTACATTTTGCTTGCCTAAAAATTTTCTCGTATCAGCACTATCAGTAACCACAGGCATAAGGATATAGTACCCATCTGTTTCACCGAAACCTCCGTGAGGGGGAAACCCCAAATTCTATTTATGAAGGTAAAACGCTGGGAATCTCTCAAAGGTTATTTATAAATAGAATATGGGATAACTAAGGAATTAACGAAGTTATTTTTAAAATCAAACATTTTAAGCCAAAATACTTATTAATCTCACAAATTAGACGATGTTAATACAATAAACTAAAATTAAGAAGCGCAAAGTCGGGTAACACCAAGAAATAAATTGTTCCAATCGTAGGGGTGGGGTCTTCCCACCCTTAAAATGATTAATAAGATTGACAGTACCTAAAAATGAGTATTATTGCTATCAACTTGATTGAGCAACCCCTCACAAGCATCTACAAGTAAGTCGATGACAAAGTTAAATCCCTCAGTTCCACCATAGTAAGGGTCGGGAACTTCTTTGAGAGTGTGACGCGAACAAAAATCGCACATTAATCGTACCTTATCGCTATATTCCCCCAACGGGTCAAGGCTAAGAATATTAGCATAATTCTCTTTATCCATTGCCAAAATTAGATCGAAGTCTTTTAAATCAGATTTTTCAAACTGACGCGCTCTTCCTTCCAGAGTAATTCCGAGTTTTTGAGTAGCAGCAGCATTCATGCGACGGTCTGGAGGACTGCCGATATGGTAACTTGATGTACCTGCTGAGTCAGAAATTATACTCTCACTCAGTCCTTTTTCCTCAACAAGATAATTCATAATATTTTCTGCTGCTGGCGATCGGCAGATATTACCAAGGCAGACAAATAATAACTTGTATGGCATATGATTTCGGGAATTAGGCAATAGAAAATGAATATGGTGAGTCCACTTGGCATACCCGTTCCTTCCTTAGCCCTTAGCGTAGTTACAGAAGCCCCTACCCTATGAGTAGAGGGTTCCGTGGGCGTAGTCGCCCTAAAAGGGCTAGGTCGGGTAGGGACTATTAGTCATTGTCATTGGTCATTTGTTATTGGTTAAAGATTTAATCAATTTTGAATTTTGGCACATACCAGCAATAACAATAACTTGCATTTGAGAACAAGCAGCTGATGACCAATGACTAGTAACTAATAGCTAATTATTAAGTAATTAACGAAAACCGACTAAAATCCTGGCAATTCTAGCCCGCTAGTTAATTCTTCCATACGTTCGCGCATTGTGGCTGTGGACTTGTTGTAAGCATCTTTCATTGCCGCAGTAACTAAGTCAGATAGTACCTCCGCTCCTTCACCCAAAACATCGGGGGAAATTTCGACTCGTTTTGGTTCCTGGTTTCCGCTGACAACAACTTTAACTAAACCACCACCAGCTTCCCCTTGAATTTCCATTATCTCCAATTCTTCTTGGAGTTTTTTAGCTCCTTCTTGAACTTGTTGGGCTTTTTTGAAGGCATCTGCCAGTTCCTTCATCTTGCCTAAACCAAAGCCAAATCCTTGTCCTTTTCCGGTCATAATTACTAATCCGCGTATGCTTGTAAAAACAAATCAAATTCAATTATAGATGCGGCAGGTAAAATGACTATTTTTTACATGGAGGATCGGATTGGATATTGGGTATTTGGGTATTCAGGGTTGAGGGACATTAGGAACTTCCAGAAAAATAAAATATCTCTCTCCCCTTTTCTCTCTAGCTTCTTCGAGAAGATGGCTCTACTTTCCTAATCTCTGTCGTTATTTTCCTCGGAATCTGTGAGGGTTTTGATTTGATTGTCTAAATTGGTTAACAGTTTGTTTAGAACTGATAATGTTTCTATTCTTTCGCTGTTGACATTGCGATTTGAGAGCATTCTTTCTTGTAATTCGTGTAATTTATAACTTAGCTGCTGCGAAATCCCCAGTGCATCACGGCTAATACGGGATAGCTGTTGTTGTTGGTAAAACTTTAATGCGGCTCCTCGCAGTACTTGCAGTGTTGCTTCTTCACCGTACATTCCCGGCATAACTCGCAAACGCAATAACAAGCGTTGTTGTTGATATATATATTCTTTTTCAACTTGCTTTGGCTCTGATAGCGTAGTTACACGCAGGTTCGCAAATTTTTTGAGTTCGTTGAGGGCACCTTGAAATACTGAAAGTGGTAATTTCTCTAATACTGATTGCAAAACACCGTTTTCACTCCAAAGGATTTTTCCTTCATAGGGTAGACGTTCAAAGTAGAGTCTACCAATTCCACCAACAATTACCCTTCCCAATAATTCTTCTAAAAATCTCTTGGGTGGTAATGTCGTTAGCAGTTCAACTGGTATTAATTCATCAAGTTCAGGTACTGTTAAGCTTGGTATCTGAGTCGCTGCTGTGATGTCGGTATTTTGTTCTTGAGCTATTTTATGTAGATTTGCTTCAAATACAGGTACTGATGTGTTATCTTGCCACGAGTTTGCCGATGTATCAATATATTGGCGATATTGATGTGTTGGTTCTACTGGTTTTGACTCTATTTTTGGCTCTATTGGTTCTGGTTCCAATATTGGTACTGAAGATGTTTGTTTTTCTAAAGGAATGGGCAAATCTTCTGGATGTACTTTGGATGATGGCAGTTTCCCAGTTCCCGATTGAGATGTATTTTTATAATTCAAATAAGCTGAAAGTATTGAGCGATGGGTATCAGCAGACATTAACTGAATAACCATCGTGCAATTTACATATGATAAAATGCGGCTGACATAATCTAGTGCGGTTTCATCATCTGGATTCACCATGCCTAGTATCAGGCTTTTGTCTTCAAATCTTAAAGGCAAAATTTGGTGGTAAAGACAGGCTTCAAAGGACAAAAAACTCTCGATGAGCTGAATTACTTGCTCTCGTTCTGATTCTTTATCCCATTGAAACTCCGTGTCAGGTGACACTTTTTCCCCTAGTGCTTCGGTGTCAGTTGATTTACCTTCTGAAGACAACATAGTCCGATGGCTCGATGTATCCTACTTTACTATATTGCCCAGAAGTTGAGGGGGAGTTAACAAATTGAGATTTTTTCTTTATTTTTTCTTTGTTGGAGATTAGAGAACTCGGATTACCCTTTGGAGATAAGGGTGATGGGGAATTCAATGTTTCCTTTGAAGATAAAGGATTTTAGTGAGATGGGATGAGATAGAATATATATCTCTTATATATCTCTCGGTATCTCATCCTCTCAGTGTGTTCATTCTTCGGTTCGCAATGATTGGGCTGTGAGATAAACTTTTGTCCATTCTCCCATTGCTTGGTGTGCTTTGAGTTTTAACTTCTGAGCAATTATTTCGATATTTTCTCCGGCTTTTCGCAATTCTAAGATTTGCTTTTGGGTTGGAGAAATTTTTTCCAACAACTGCTGCCACTGTTCTTGTGTCAAGCCAAAGTTATGTTCGTTAAGCGATGTACCTAACCAATTATCGACAAGTTCGGGTTTGCCTTTGAGGGCAAAAACACGCACAGCATGGTAGCTGATTTTTTCGCGCAACCGATAAATTTCTCGAATTGGCTTTTCTAATTTTTTTGCGATCGCATCTTGTGTTTTCCCTTGGAGGTACATTCGCAACCACAATACTGCTTCTTCCCCAAGATTTTCCCTTAAGTAGTTCTCAAATTCTTCTTTGACTTCGTTTCGCAGGGTTTGCTGTTCTTCTAATTCCTGCTCTTCTTGGTAGTCGGTTACTGCTTGATTGTCTGCTAAGTTGATGCGATTATCGCTATCGTCGGTTAAAACTTCTTCCGATACCAATTTGACTAAGTCGCTGGTGGGAACTTGAGTTAATCCACCTCGCTGTGTGCGTCGTAAGTAGTTGACAAATCGATATACCAGTAATGGCTGGTTTCTGATTGGACGCAGGCAATATTCTTCGACGCTGGCAAATAGAAGCGAATTTTTTAACCTGGGTTCGCTTGTGCATTGAGAAATACAAGCCATCTGCGACAACATGTAATTATCGCTTTGTAGCAGTTCTTGGATGACTTCTTGCAATACATCCATTACCGAACGCTGTCTGTCTCGACTTAATGCAATCCAAGTCTGAATTTTATTTCGCAGTGTTACTAAACTACCCAAGCGAGTAATTAAGTTGCGATAAGCACTGTCACGTCCTTTGCCTAAGTAACGCTGCTGTAAAATTCGATATCGGTATTCCATCGCTTGCTTGGCAATTTCTAAATCTTTACGATCTAGTTCGTCAAACCGATTGCGATCGCTCCCCAATAACCAATTAACTATACTTTCTCGATTCGCTGCACTCTGTTCTGGACACTCAACCTCCAAGCGCGAAAGCCAATCAATCGCTAGTTTTTCCCAAACTGTCGCCATCGTGAGATTGCGCTCCTCGAAACCCTGCTTTAAAGTTTGCATCACAACCCCCTGTTATCCCGCTTATACACCTTGTTAACTGGCAGTTGCACCCTTTATTTGGTGATGTTATTATCACCTTCTTATCACTACACTTTTTATTACGTTTTGATTCACTCAATTTATGCAGTCTTTTCGGTATCTTTATGTTTTCTTCTCATGCCTGAGTCCTGAACTTTATTGTTTTCAAGCTATTTCCCTGAATTTTCATAATATAAATTTTTGTAAATGGTATAAAATTTATTGAGTTTCGCAACACCCTATTTAAAAATAGTGGCAAAGAATCTCTACTTATGCAATATTATGAAATTATGTAAAGTTATTAAACCATGACATATTCTCATCATCAATGTACATTTATTCGCTAAACCGTAGCTAAACTTATCGACATACAGACGCTAATATAGGGAGTTAGGTTTCATGTCGAGATTTAATATACATTCCTTAGGTAATGTTTACAAATAATTAGAGTCTATTATCATAGAGAATATTTTCAGAAAAATGCCAACTATTTAAAAGTACCCTTGTGGGTACTCTTCAAACAGCAACTAACATCACACTATTAGCAAACAGTAGAGCTAGGGATGTGACTGGTTCTAGTAAGTTTTAGGCGATACGCTCTTGGCGTTAAGTTCCGCTTATCGCAACCATCAGCTTCTACGTACTATTGGACTTTCAACTGACTGCCGATACTGATCTACTTGGTCAGTATAAGCAATTGGTAGAACAGCCTCAACATTTTCGTGTGGACGTGGAATAATCACCCAGGATTCCAAAACACCACCATGACAGCTTTCAGCAGCTTCAACACCAGCAGCCATAGCAGCTTTGACTTCTGAGACATCTCCGCGAATATTGACTGTGAAACGAGCGCTACCTACCCGGATATAACCAACGAGAGTAACTCGTCCAGCTTTGACCATTGCATCTGCTGCTGCGAGTACAGCAGGAAATCCTTTCGTTTCTAACGCTCCAACTGCCTGTAGCGACATTAGTTATCTCCTATATCAATTAAAGTATGTGGCATTAGAAACTAATTGTACGAATGTTCCTACATCTTTTGGAAGATATTTTTAAAAGTAATGGGATTGGGGATTGGGGATTGGAAATTGCAATTTATACATTCCTAACTCCTAACTCCTAACTCCTATTTAAAATATTCGGAATGGTTCTGATTTTCGGGTGAAATGAATTGGTAAAACGGTTTCCACATTTTCTGGTGGATTGGGGACTATATAGTGGGTTATTACTTGACCACCAAAAGTTGCTTCACCTGCGGCAATTCCGGATTCCATCGCACGTTTAACTTCTGCGACTTGTCCACGCACAGCGACTATCAAGCGTCCGCTTTCTGCAATATCGTAATATACGATCGCCACTTCAGCAGCTTTTACCATCGCATCTGCCGCAGCGAGTACAGCAGGAAAACCCAAAGTTTCGATTACTCCAACCGCTTGAGGCATAATTTTTCTCTATAACAGCTAGATTATATATTGTACGAGGAAAGGTACTGAGTAGATCGAATTGGCTCGAAGTTAAGGTCGGGTTTATTTTGATGAAAGTACCTTTTCCTTCGGTAGTTAAAAATAGACTATCCTGTTTGGGGTTGGGAACTGAACTAAAATCTCACCAAATATTGACAAATTTACCGAAATGATGAAAAGTCAGAGCATAGTTTATTGCCGCTTGCTTCTCACAGAGCGAGTACCTTTCCCCTTGGTGTAGCCGTCCTCTTAGGGCTAGGGTAAGGGCTAGGTAGGGCAGAGAGAACGCCAAGAAGAGAGAAATTCTTGTATTTAAAAAATATATATTTGTTAATGAAATTATGACTGACGGACAGAGTAATTTAGAAGCTCAACTTTTAGCTTTGCGAATTGATGGGGAAGGGGCAATATCTCAAGCAGACACACTCGAATATCTGGAGGAGTTGCGGGTTAGCTACCTGGGCAAAAAGGGTCAACTATCGGCAATTCTCGGTAGTATGGGCAAACTCCCGGCAGAAGAAAAACCGAAGATTGGTGCGATCGCAAATACTGTTAAGGAAGCGCTACAAACGAGTCTTGACAATCAACGTAAAGCTTTAGAAACTGCAAAAATTCAGGCTCAATTGGAGTCGGAAACCCTGGATGTAACAATGCCAGGAATTTTCCGCCCCCAAGGTCGTATTCATCCTCTCAATGGTATTATTGACAGGGCTTTAGATATTTTTGTCGGGATGGGTTATACGATCGCCCAAGGTCCAGAAATGGAAAGTGATTATTACAATTTTGAGGCACTCAATACTCCCCCCGATCACCCTGCTCGCGATATGCAGGATACTTTCTATTTACCCGATGGTAATATGTTGCGGACTCATACCTCATCGGTGCAAATTCGCTACATGGAAGCCGAAGAACCAGCAGTTAGGGTTGTGGCTCCGGGACGAGTTTACCGTCGCGATACGGTGGATGCTACTCACTCGGCAGTGTTCCACCAAATTGAACTTTTAGCGATCGATGAGGGTTTAACTTTTACTGACCTCAAAGGCACAATTAAAGTATTTTTGCAAGAGATTTTCGGTGATTTACCAATTCGTTTCCGTGCTAGTTATTTTCCTTTCACTGAACCTAGTGCTGAAGTTGATTTGCAGTGGAATGGACGCTGGTTGGAAGTGATGGGTTGTGGGATGGTCGATCCGAATGTGCTGAAGTCTGTTGGTTACGATCCGGAAATGTATACTGGGTTTGCTGCGGGTTTCGGTGTCGAACGGTTTGCGATGGTTTTACATCAAATGGATGATATTCGTCGTTTATATTCGAGCGATTTACGGTTTTTGCAGCAGTTTTAGATTGATTGGATTGGGAAACGAGGTTTCTACCTACGAAAAATTCTAGAAACCTGGTTTTTTTTCTAACCTCGCCAATTTTCCACCCAACCATAACCATCTTTTATCCACAATGCTTGTAAAGATTAACCTTAATTTTGATCCGAGTAAGTACAAAATACATTTTACTTTTAAGTTAAATTACTAGAATCAACGGAGTCCAGTAAATATTTTTAGATGCTAACAACTATCGTAAAAGTTGGGAAATCATCTGATTTGCCTGAAATTCGTAACTACTACCAAATAAATTAAAATGATTAACTACGTGATAAAGATTATATAGCGTTTTACGGAAGTCATAGCCAGAATTTAAGGGGAATACTTCGCTATAACCACGATAAAATTCTGGAGGAAATCCACCAAATAATTCGGTCATGGCAATATCAACTTCCCTGTCACCGTAATAAATTGCTGGGTCAAAAATTACAGGTTGCCTTTCTACCGTAAATCCTGCGTTCCCTCCCCACAAATCACCGTGAACTAAGGATGGTTGAGGTTTATGTCCTGCGAGTAATTCCGGGATTGCAGCGAGTAACTCTTCAGCTTGGGGAAAACGTCCACCTTTGCTTTTAGCTCTTCTGAGTTGAAACTTCATCCGGTGCTGAGTATAAAATTCAGCCCAATTCGCTGTCAGAGTATTTACTTGCGGAGTCGAACCAATTGTATTATTTACATACCAACCAAAGCCTTTTTTATTAGTGACTTTGTGCATCGCTGCTAGTTTCCGTCCCATTATTTCCCAAGATTTAGCATTACCACGACCCATTTCTAGCCATTCCAGCACGAGATAACAGGAATTTTCAGCAATTCCACTACACAATGCTTTTGGTACACGGATAGTTGCGGTATCAAATATTTGTTGCAAACCTAATGCTTCAGCTTGAAACATGTCAATTTGTGAAGCTTGGTTGAGTTTGACAAAGTAGGTATACTGACCATCAGAAACAGCGTAACTTTCATTAATAGAACCACCACTGACTGACTTTTTTTGCAGAATTTCAAACTCGTTATTTGTTATTTGGCTAATATGGGTTTCTATTTGAGTCCACATTTTTAGATTTAGATTAGATTTTAGTTTTTGATCGCAACTTACTTTTATCCGCTTGCGCGTCTGTAAGGAACGAAGTCCAATGTACCGCTCCGCTCTGTGGAGATTTACGGGGAAGTATGTAAAAGTGCCTAAGTCCTATTTTATTAATATGTTGAATTTTAAGTATTGGATTTTTGCCCTTTATTTGCTTTCCTCAGTTTAGAAGATTGCATTACACAAATCTATTATGTTGAAGTTAACTAAATAATTTCCTAATAAAACTTAAATATCGTTAACTTTTAAATTTTTTCATAAAGTAAGTAAAACCAAGTTAAAAGTAAAAATAATTACATGGCATACGTGATGTTACTTTATATTAATTTCAAGTATCATACAACCTAAAAGTTAAAAATGTAACTAAAATACTTGCTAATAAAAGCTCTTCATGAATAATATGTCTATATCTATTATGTTTATAAATTAAATTTACAAATAAAAATGGGGACAGAAAATCAAATTGACAAAATATTTGAGGCACTGCTTCCAGATATAGAAGTTCGTAAACAGTGCCTTCAGCTACTTGCTGATTACATTATTTATGCACATTATCAGATTCATTCAGCTATTTGGGCAACTACAATGATGCAAAATGCCCTTGATTGTGTAACCCCGTCCAGAAGAACAATTACATACAAAAATCCTCAGAGATTAATTACATTAGAAGTTGGTGATATTCCCGTATATGGTATTTATGCACCGGGGATGTATGACAAAAACTATCCACCAGAAAATAGGTTTATTCTAAATTCATCAATTATATTAGTATTGAATTGCAAAATTTTGACAGACGATGATATTAGAGAACTAAAAAGTCAGGAAATATCCAGTAATGTCTACGACTCTCAAAGTAAATATTGCCTGAGAAATACTGTAATCGATTCTTGTTGTTTAAATGAACTATTACCACTAATACATCGTGTATATCAAAGCTCCCTAGAAAAAGCAGCAAAAAATCCTAGTGGAATCGGATACTACGATCGCACAATTTCTTCTCAAGATTATTCAGCAGATATTGTTACTTACCTAAGAAAATTTTTAGATCGAGATATTCCCGAACCCACTTACTAACTACCACAAAAACTGTAAATAGTCGGGCAAACGGTTGTTTGCCCCTAATAATACTCAATATGTCGCTGTTTTACTGACTAAGATGCATCTTGTAACTGTGCAGTACGAATCGATAGTTGCTGAGTCTGATTCCCGCGCTGGACTTTTAATTGTAAAGTTTGACCAATACGGGTTTGTTCGACAATATTTAGCAATTGTTCACCATTGTTGACGCGCTGTCCATCAACTTGCACAACCACATCACCAATGCGGATACCCGCATTTGCTGCTGGAGAATTGGGGATAACTCGCGCTACCAAAATACCATTAATTTCGGGTACGCGAATTGGACTATTAGGATTGGAATTAAGTTGTTTGGCAAGCTCTGGTGTTAAATCTTCCATCCCAATTCCAATAAAAGGATGAACTACTCTTTCACCTCTTTGAAGTTGAGTCGCAATTGATTTTGCCCTATCTATAGGAATTGCAAAGCCAATTCCCATTGCATCACCACGAATCGCTGTATTAATACCAATAACTTCACCTTGGGCATTCAAAAGTGGTCCCCCAGAATTCCCAGGGTTAATCGCTGCGTCGGTTTGAATGAACTCCAAACGCTTATTACCAATACCCACATCTCGACTGGTACGACGTAAAGTACTAACAATTCCCAAAGTAACCGTATTATCCAATCCTAAAGGATTTCCAACTGCGATCGCCCAATCTCCCACCTGTACGTTTGCAGACGAACCCAATGGTGCTACAGGTAAATCACCACCCGCATTCACTTTAACTACTGCTAAATCCGTAACTTCATCTACTCCTTGTACTTTACCTTCGAGTGTACGTCCATCTTTAAGACGAACGGTGACGCGATCGGCTTTATCAACGACGTGAGCATTCGTCAAAATCAGTCCACTTCGATCAATAATAAATCCAGAACCTAAACCGCGTTGTTGTTGCTGAGATGGCATCTGCTGCGGTAAACTATCACCAAAAAATCTCCGGAAAAATGGATCGTCGAAAAATGGATCGGGCATCCGACGAGACACAACTGTTCTCTCCGTATCAATTCTGACAACTGCATTGCCAACACGATTTACAGCCGCATTTACAAAGCTACTGCTCCCGACTGCCGTCGTTGCTGGAGATTGCCGTTGAGCAAGCAATTGTTCAGAATCCGGATTAACAACAGGATTAACAACAGGATTGGGTGCAGGTTCAGCTTGGGATGGTGCTACTTGCAATGTACCGACTGTCAGCACAACACCCAGAATAATAGCTAACAGATGCGTACCAAATTGTCGCATTGACCGAGGTAGTTTGGAAAATCGCATAACGGCAACCATTAGTTTTTAGTTGATTGTTACTGAAATTTAATATGTATCTCTACTTTTATTTTTACAGATTTGCACAAAAATCCCAGAGATTTAGTCAAAATCCTCAAACATAGACGCTGAATTTGTGCTTGATGTTTCGCAATTATCCATTGGAAATACAGGAAATCTAAATCAAGTCAAAAATAAAGCCCCAGCACTGACTGCTGAGGGCAAAATATTTCCTAGAGAATCCTCAAAATACCATTTTGTCATGCTTTCATGACAAATGGGAGAGGAAACATTAAGATTTTGCAAAAAATTTCTTTATATTTAGCAATTTGTCTTTGATGATACAGATTTTTTAGAGATGTAATCAATAGTTAGTGGAAAAGTATCGTCATGAACTAGCTAGATCAAAACGGTCAGGATAAAAATAGATCGGAAATATCGCAAATAAATGCGATTCCTGCGGATAGCTACCCTACGGGAACGCTAACGCAGTTACTCACCATCCGACTCTAATAGGCTAGGATCGAATGTATTGACGGAAGAAGCAAAACCCTATGAATGGAGCGAACCGATTGAACAAGGAACAATCACCTCAATCTGAGGAGAGTATTGTTAGTGACGATGTAAAACATAACCACGCAGAACACGTACATACAACCGACACATCAATTCACCCTCACGTTCATAGTCAAGAGTCTTTGCGAAAAATTGTGAATCGACTATCAAGGATTGAAGGACATGTACGGGGAATTAAAACGATGGTACAGCAAAGTAGTCCTTGTCCTGACGTGTTATTACAGATTGCTGCGGTTCGAGGTGCGTTAGATAAAGTAGCACGAATTGTCCTCGACGAGCATTTAACTGAGTGTATTGCCAGAGCATCGAAGGAAGGCAATATTGAAGCGGAAATTGAACAACTCAAAGCAGCTTTAGATCGGTTTTTGCCTTAGAGGGTGTTTATAAATAAAATCTGAAGCATAATTCACACCGCAAATCAGCTAATATGCCAGGGAATAAATTCCCTGTCTAAAAATTAAAGTCCTCTAAAGAGGACTGCTAATAAGTTTTTTAGAGCTTAATAATTATTTTATAAATATATTCTTAGAGTATCTTTGGGAAAAGCAAATTCAAAATAGTAAATCATCATTGAAGTGCGATCGCTACAAATAATGTGATAAATGATGCAATTAAAGCAATATAAATTTCACTACCACTTAAATAGAAAAACTGACCAAAAATTAATTTTATTTTTACATGGGTTTATGGGCGATCGCAATGAATTTAATTCTGCGATCGCATTTCTTGATCCAGATTATTCTTACCTCACAATTGATTTACCTGGACATGGGAAAACTCAAGTTTTAGGTAGCGAAGAGTATTACAATATGCCGAATACAGCACAAGGAGTCATCAATTTATTGGACGAATTGAAAATAGATAATTGCTATTTAGTTGGTTATTCAATGGGTGGAAGATTGGCTTTATATCTAGCATTACATTATCCCGAAAGATTTGATAAAGTTGTTTTAGAATCTGCTTCACCTGGATTATTAAGTCAGGCTGAAAAAGATGAAAGAGAACAAAAAGATAACGGAATTGCGAGAAAATTAGAAAGAATAAAGACAAAGGAAGAATTTATTTGTTTTTTATCTAATTGGTACAGTCAAAATATTTTTGGAAATATCAAAAACCATCCTGAATTTGACCAGTTAATTACCATGCGATCGCACAATAATCCCCAAGAATTGGCTAAATCACTGCGTTTTTGGGAACTGGTTGTCAACCTTCACTTTGGGAAAAACTTCGAGAAAATCAAACACCAATACTTTTATTAGCTGGTGAGTATGATACAAAATTTAGAGTTATTAATCAGCAAATGGCAAATATCTGCAATTTTTGCCAATTAAAAATTGTTTCTAATGCTGCACATAATACTCATCTCGAAAACACCCGTAAGTTTATTCAAAATCTTGACAATTTTATCGAATCTAACATCAGCTAGATATAATTTCTCATAGTAATAAATATGTTGTATATATAAGTATACTTTAACCTCAAACCCCGGAATTATCCCTCTTTTTAAAGGAGAATAGTACAAATACTTTTCCCTACCCTTATTAAGGGTTAGTGTGGGGTTTTATATTTATTTAGCTAAATTTAAGGATTTAAATTTATTTAACTTCTGGTCTGTCATCCTTATTAATAACTTTTAACTCATCTTGCAACATTCTCTGATAAATAGTTGGTAAATAACCACTCATCGAATTTGTCTCAATCCCATACCCCAAACTAGTCCAAGTCGGAGAAAGCAACTTTAAAACATTATTTAACTTACCTTGACGTAATAATTGAGTAATATCAGCTCCCCAAACTCGTGAATCACTCAACCAGCGATAAATTACCACATCCTGATATTCTGCTTCAAAACTATAAGAAGACCAAACCATAAACTGTGAGGGTTTGGGGTGATAACGAGGAGCAATTTGCTTCCAAGTCGTATTAATAATTTGATATCTTCCCGCAGCAGTTGAACAGTTTCCTTTATTTGGACCATTGACAATAGTCACACACTTTTCTGGATGGCGACCCAAATCGGTTACATGTTCTCCGCCATATAAAATAGAATAGGGACGTTTACTATTAGCTTCGCTTGCGGAGATAGTTCGCATTAATGCACGAACATAAGGATCTCCCCCTTTCATTACCAAAGGTGGTTGTTTCTGACTAAAGACAGGATCGTTGCTAGTTCTAGACCATCGCAAATCACCTGTTATTAGCCACTGTATTAAGCACACGAACCCAAGAAGCGCGATTAGCGGGGGTATTAGCTTTTCAACCCCTTTCGTTTCAATGCCTTTCAGAGTCCGACTCCTTAAAATTTAATACTCTAGCCATTAAAAATATAACAACAATATCCAAGGCTCGGATTCCTGAAAATGAACCTAGATAAATACTTTGTAACAAAAAATAAAAAAAAGAGACACTGATAATTCGTGCCTCTATGCTTATGCAAGCGATTATTTGGTTTTAATGGGAAATGATGAAAATTAAATTAGTGTGATACGCTCTCGCCGTTAAGCTTCACTTATCGCACTTAATTTTCCTCTATGAACTACACAAATTAGTTAAACCTTAGCTAACTCAGGAGCAGGACGCTTACTATTGCGAATCCCATGAATTGCTTGAGCGTAGTCAGGCGTATTATAAACCGCAGAACCCGCAACGATCGCATTTGCACCAGCTTCTAAAACCTGCCAGGTATTATTTGCCTTTAAACCACCATCAACTTCAATCCAAGGGTTTAAACCGCGTTCATCACACATCTGACGCAGCTTTTGAATTTTTGGCACCATGGTGGGAATAAAGCTTTGACCCCCAAAACCGGGGTTAACACTCATAATCAAAACTAAATCGCAAAGGTCAAGAACATGCTCAATCAAAGTCAGAGGTGTGGACGGATTGAGAACAACACCCGCTTGTTTGCCAAGTTCTTTAATTAACCCAAGAGTACGATGTAAATGCGGTGAAGCATTATGCTCGCAATGTACTGAAATAATATCAGCACCAGCTTTGGCAAAATCTGCAACGTATTTTTCTGGTTCCACAATCATCAAGTGGACATCCAGGGGTTTTTTAGTCACCGGACGAATTGCTTCCACTACCAGGGGTCCGATAGTTATATTAGGAACAAAGCGACCGTCCATGACATCGACGTGAATCCAGTCTGCACCAGCTTCGTCTACAGCACGAACTTCTTCTCCTAAACGGCTGAAGTTAGCCGACAAAATTGATGGAGAGATTACAATGGGTTTCTTTGATTGGGTTTGGGTCATGGCTAGCAGGTCTAGACGCGATTTAATTCTGTATGCATTGTAACAAAATTATGAGTAAATACTCATCCTAATTCCATCCTACATGGGAAAGGGTAAGCGCGAAAGGGAAAAGGGAAAAGAGTTATTCTTTGTTTTTCCTATACCAAATGCCCAATGCCCGATAACAATTAACTATTAAGTATTAACTATTAACCAAATGACAAAAAAACAAATTTGGATTATTTCCGGACTAGGTGCAGCTTGTTTGACTACTCCCGTGCTTGCTTTGACTTTTAGTAGCTCAATAGATAGTTTCGGTATTGATGCTCTCAAGTTGCACAAGAATCCTTACAATTTGACTGGAAGCAAAATTGCTATTGGTCAAGTAGAGATTGGCAGACCTGGTAAGTTTGGGGTGGATAAAGCTGTTTCTAATAACCGTGCTTTATCGTTGGTTGCGGTTTTTTTGCGAAATGGTCCAGCAAAGTCAAATAACGGAGTTGACCCCCATGCACACAACGTTGCAGGTGTGATGGTAAGTAAAGATAAAGCTTTCCCTGGAGTTGCGCCAAATGCCCGTTTGTATTCTGCTGCGGTAGGTTCGACAAAAAGTCAAGGACAACCAGAGGAATGTTTAACAGCACAACATATTGCCACACAAAACGGAGGAGATATTAGGGCTATAAATTTTAGTTTTGGTGAACCTTTGAACCGCGATCCACGACCTGATGCTGTTTTGGATGGAAAAGCTTTGTTGACCATGTGCGTTGACTGGTCAAGTCGGGTGCATGACGTTTTATATGCGATCGCAGGTAATCAAGGCAAAGGTGGTATTCCAATTCCTACGGATAATTATAATGCGATGAATGTGGCGTTTTCTTCCCGTCGCGAACAAGTCTTTAACAAAGTTGATGTTTCTAATCTTGCAGCTGCAAATGAAGGTGCAGCTGCAAGATTAGCTGGTAAAGAAATTAACTTAGGTTCTCGTCGTTCGGTGGCGATTCTCTCCCCTGGTAGTAATATTAGAATGTTGAATCCTGATGGCAAGGTAAATAAAATTACAGGTACTAGTTTTGCTGCCCCACATTTAACGGGAACGGTGGCTTTATTACAAGAATTTGGCGATCGCGAATTAAAAAGCAAAAAACCTAACTGGAGTAATGCTTCTCGTCGCCATGAAGTTATGAAGGCTGTTTTATTAAATTCTAGTGATAAAATTAAAGATAATGGCGATGGTTTGCGGTTGGGAATGACGCGGACAATTATCGACAAGCAAAATTTAGACTGGTTAGCATCAGATGCTTATAAGGATGCCAAAATACCGCTTCATGCACAAATGGGTGCGGGACATTTAAATGCATCACGAGCTTTACAACAATTTAGTGCTGGACAGTGGCAACCAAACCAAACTGTAGCATCTTTGGGTTGGGATTATAATACTATTGTGGCGAATACTTCGGTTGATTATGTGTTTGCAAAACCCTTGAAAGCGAAAAGTTTTGTTGCAGTTACATTAACTTGGGATAGATTAATTGAACTCGAAGAGAAAAATAATAACCAGATATTTGAAGAAGGGGAAAACTTTCGCGATCGCGGTTTAAATAATCTTGATTTATATTTAGTTCAAGAAGGTAGTAATAATGTCTCAGCTTGTTCATCTATAAGTGATGTCGATAGCGTTGAGCATATATTTTGTCCCATTCCTGCTGCTGGTAAATATAAAATTCGTGTTCAATATAAACAGCAACTCAATGAAGCCAAACAACCCTATGCCTTAGCTTGGTGGTCAGTTCCAAGGAATTAAATATGATTGTACATTGCCTATTTAATTGAATTTGCGATTAAAATTGGGAAAGACTCCAGTCAGCGTTAAACAACTGCTGGGGAAAATGGAGCATTTTCCATACAATCAACCAAAAGCAAAGCTTGCCTATAAAAATACGCGATCGCTATTTGTCAATGGATGACTAAAAATATCAAACTACATACTTTTGTTCATCCACTAGATAATGCATTTTTACAGTACACGAGTGGTAGGTATTTAAAAATATTATCTAAGCTAAGGATTAGTAATTAAATAACATGCATATCTTGTGGAATGGCATCCTGCCCGTTAATTTAATTAGGCAGACAGGATGCCCCGTAGCGCAGCTTCCCGTAAGGTAGTTTGACGAGACGGAAGCCGAAACCGCCAACTTCTCTCTGCTCCACAAAATCAGAACTTGCATTTTATTTAATATGCATTCCTAAAACACTCTTAACCTACACAATCTAAAATTACCTAATTATTTTAGGATGCTCTGAAGTATGCAATTTAAATGTGGAACAGGTTGCTCTTCTGTCACTTCGCTTTAAGAAAAACTATCAGAAAACACATAACTCTGATAATTTATTAAATTTCTAACTAGTACAGAACGGCGGAAATAAAGCTACCATTAAAATGGCTGAAAAGCTTATAAAATCATCTTTCTTTCTTTTGCCTTTTATCTTTTTACTTTTTGCCTTGAGGTATCTAGCTGTATTTTTTAGCAACGGATATCTTAGCTTTTTCTCGCTGTTCTACATACATT